>JBAXSM010000049.1:0-5852 GCA_037130715.1 Candidatus Absconditabacteria bacterium | reverse complement strand
TTTGTGAGACTCGCTATATCGTTTAGTTTGCTTTTCTAGAATGTAAATCCAGCTCAGACAATTCACAAAGAACCAAAATCATTGACTACTTTTTACACATAAAAATTATCCAATAATCCCAGATCACACACATATCTCTCCATCATAGAGAACAAAGACTTGACCTGGAGCAACGGCTCGTTGAGGAGTATTAAATTCCACAGTAATTTCATTATTTTGAAGATCTATAATTTTAGATACTGCCAATGGATTTTGTCTATATCTAATCTTACCTAAAAGCTGACTTCAAATAAGGTACTCCTCTGCTATTCGATGCCAATCTTTGACTATAATTTGTTTGGTTTGTAATTCTTCGATATCCTTATCTCAGACATAGACAATATTATTTTCGACATCTATTCTATACACATATGCTTTGAAATTGAGTCCAAGTCCTTGCTTTTGACCGATAGTAAAAAAATATGCTCCATCATGTTGTCACACTACTTTACCGTCCAATGTTTTAATATCACCTGTTTTCTTAGAAAATCTCTGCATCAAAAATGTTTTGATAGGGACATTTCATATAAAACACAATCCTTGACTGTCTTTACGAGCCGCATTAGGCAAGCCAATCTCACGTGCTATGGTTCTGACTTTTTCTTTTTTAAGTACTCCCAAAGGAAAGATAGATTTGGATAATTGAAATTGATTTAATCATGCCAAAAAGTAGGTCTGATCTTTGTTATAATCCACACCACGAATCAAATGATACATATCTCACACCTGTTCAATAGTCGCATAATGACCCATCGCAATCTTATCAAATCATTGAGCAAGCGCCTTTTCTAAAAACACATCAAATTTAATCAAACTATTACACAAGACATCAGGATTTGGCGTCACTCCTCTCTTATATCATTCAAAAATATAATCTATAATACGTTCTTGATATTCTTTCTGAAGATCAAATGCCAAGATTTCAATTCACAAAAATGTAGCGACTTTGATCGCTTCTTCTGCATCATCATAGGTTGTACAATTTCCAGTATCAGAGACATAGTTTTTCATAAATCCTGCAACTACATCATGTCACTGCTGTTTGAGCAAATACGCCGCAACTGCGGAATCTACCCCACCGGAAAGACCAACTAATATACGCATCATACATAATTATAAATTAAACTTTGCGTCTTTTAATCATTATACACGCATCATGAATACAATCAATTCATAATGTCTCACATAAAGCAATAGCCTTATCACTTTGAGCACCTGGCTGCATCCAGACATGTGAAATTCCCATATCATAGACAACGGGAATCAAGCGTTCTGTCACCTCAGGAGGTACCACAAAAATAACTACATCGATACGTACAGGAAGATCTGTTAATTTGGGATACACTTTATTTCACTCTATATCTGTTGTGTCACGATTATTTACCGCATAGACTTTATATCATGCATCAAATAAATCAAGAAACGTTTTATTTCCATATTTTTCAGTATTTGCAGATGCTCAGATAACTGCATACACAGAATTTTGATCAATCATTTGAAAATATTAAGAATAAATTATTCTACTACTGTCAAAAATCTCAATTCAATTTTTCTCACGCCAAATTTTGGATTATGACATTTTACGATTGCTAGGCCATTTCGGATTTCTAAGACATATCCAGTACCAAAGAGCTTATGTTTGACAATATCTCACTCATGAATATCTGGTTCTGCTTGATGTTTGTTTCACTTACCAAGATCATAGGTTTTGAGAAGATCAACTGATATTTCAGAAAGAAATCTGCTTGGTGGATTTTGTTTGGTTTGTCCCCACGTCAATCTCGAGTTAGCATAAGAAAAGAATAAATGATCTTCAGCTCTCGTAATAGCCACATACATCAGCCTTCTTTCTTCTTCCAAAAGTTTAGGTTCCATAATAGAATTTGAAAGCGGGAATACATGATCTTCTAGTCCAACCACAAAAACAAATGGAAATTCAAGTCCTTTACTAGAGTGTACCGTCATAAGCTTCACAGAATCTATAGCTTCTTTGTCATTTTCAGCGATATCAGAGAGCAAGGCGACTTCTTCCATAAATGATCTCAAAGAATCTTCCCCTGTCTGCTGATATTTCTCAGCCATATTGATAAGTTGTCAGATATTTTCATATTTTTCATCAGCTTGCGCTTCTCATCATTCTTCTTTGACCAAATAGTCTCTATATTTAATAGCTTTCACTAAGGTTTCAATACATTGAGCAGGAGCCATATTTGGAAGTTTTACACGAACATCATGTAAAGTATGCACAAATGACTCAAGACCATTTTTGGCTTTGGGAGTTAATTTAACAATTCCCGTATGTAATTGCATCAAAGTATCATGGAAACTCAAACTATTTGCTAATGCATAATCTTCAACATATTGAATAGAGGTTTTCCCTACTCATCTCTCAGGTGTATTGAGAATTCTTTTGAGAGAAACACTATCTTGTGGATTCAAAAGATATTTCACATAAGATAATGTATCTTTCACTTCCTTTCTCTCAAAAAACTTAAATGCTCCATATATTTTGTAAGGAATTCCTTCTTGAAGAAATATTTGTTCAAACGGAGATGACTGAGCATTTGTTCTATACAAAATAGCGACTTTTCATCGTTGTTTGATCTTGTCACTTTCTTTCATTTTTTTGATAAAATCAACAATATTAGCAGCTTCATCCATCTCTGAACCATGAGAAAAACAGACAATTTTATCGCCTCATGTTCTAAATGGTTTAATATCTTTTTGATATTGATTTGGATTGTTTTTGATCACTTGATTACCAGCTTCTACAATATGTGGACGTGAACGATAGTTGATTTGTAATTTGAACATCTGAATATCTGGCCAGTATTTTTTAACATTGAGAAAATTTTCCATCAATGCACCACGCCATCCATAAATACTCTGAAAATCATCACCAATCAAGGTAATATTTGCATCATCACCAGAGATCATCTTCATCAGTTCAAATTGAATCCAGTTGGTATCCTGAGCTTCATCAACTAAGACATAAGAAAACTGATTTTGCCATTTAGCCAACACATCTGGATGAGATTTAAATAACATATGAGGCAAAAGTAAGAGATCATCAAAGTCTAAACTATTAGCCATTTCTAATGTCTTTTGGTATTTTTCATAAATTCAGTACATATTCTGATCATAATCAGAGTTAGCATATTTAATGAACGCTTTGGGATCCAATCAATTGTTTTTTTGTGTAGAAATGAATGATTTCACTTCCTGTACTTTAAAGATATCTGTCATTCACATTTGTTTCAACACATCTCTAATAACTGACTGAGTCTCACTTACATCAAAGATTCCAAAATTTTTGGTATATTTCATACCAAGGTGCTCTATATCTTGTTTGAGTATTTTGAGAAAAATACTATGAAAAGTACCAATCCATGGGAATGACTGAGCAGTTAATTTAGGACCACTAATTGGTGCTGTTGATTCTATATGTAACAAAAAATCATCGATTCATCCGTCTCAAGTAGCCTGATGTACTACTTCAGAAGGAGTAGATAATCAAATTTGTTGCATCTCTTCAGAAATTTTAACAAGTCTCTCTTTCATCTCATTAGCAGCCTTATTGGTAAAGGTAACTGCTAAAATTTTATTATGATGTACTTGTTTACCAAACATAAGGTAAGCTATCTTGTAGATCAAAGTCCTTGTTTTTCAACTTCCCGCTCCAGCAATAATCAGACTTGATGTATCTATATGCAAGGCGGCAAGAGATTGTTCTTCATTTAATTGAGATTCGATATATGACTTGATATCCATAAATATTCACAAAAAAGATTAAAACAAGAGAACTAATTACACGCTATTTTTTATAAAGAATCGCAAAGGTTTTTCAAATCTTTTTTTGACAAAATATGATGAATCATAACAGATTTTATATAATAAAAAAGAGAAACAAAAAAGTTCTCTTCTTTATCAATACAGATACTATGAAAAAATTATTTAACTATTTCTATTTTAGATGTAGATTTTTTAACAAGTGCAACATATGCATCTACTGTAGGTTGTGTTGTTGCAAATACCGCTCCTCATTTCATAGTCATTTTGAGATCAAGACCAGAAACTTGAATTTTTTCTATAGGAGCTCTTTCGATGAAAGTTGCAGCAGCTGTCCATGGCATAGGTCTTTCAATAGATACAACAGGACGAGCACCAGTCATAGGTTTAGTTGAAGCAGAGTTTTTGAGTGCATCCATTCTTTGTTGTACTTCAGGTGGTAAGATTGGAGCTCATGGTACAGATGTAGATGTCTTTACAGAAACAGAAATTAACCATACAAGTGCAACTACAGCAATACCAATAACAAAAGCAATAATAGTCTTTTTTTCTGAAATAAACTTATCCATAATACATATAATAAAATAATAAAAAAACGTTACTCATTTGTGCTAACAATCAGTTGCTCTTTATTGAGATCATAGAGCTGACGAATATCTTCAGGAGTACTGTAATTTGGGAATAATGTCTGACCAAGTTTCACTTTAACATGAACACGATCTGCAATGGCAATATTATTACCAATCCAATCATTAATTATCACATCATCATAGCCATTTTTGATCAAAATAGCTCTAATTTCCTCTTCAGACATAATATGATAATATCCAGAAGATTGCCTTCTATCTTGATCATACATCTTCTTACCATCTTTTATGGCTAAGGCTGCTTCCCAAGGTAATTTATCTGATGCTTCAATATAATGATAATCCGTATTTACAATACAAGGGATACTCAAATGTTGTGCTGTTTGCAAGATGAATTGATTAATTTGAGCAATATCTTTTGACAAAATATGATCTTGTGCTACAATCTCAAGATAAACATTTTCTTGACCAAGCGTATTTTGAATCATAGTAATGATTTCATAAATCTTCTCGACTTTTTCATCACGCATAAGCATCTTATTAACCCAAGAACGAACGCCTCCAAAAAAAATAAGTAATCATTCTCAATATTTTTGAAGCGTTGCGAGATCTATCTTTGGTTTTCATTTAATTCCAAGTGTATTGGCATAAGAAATGAGCTCCATCAAATGAGCGTACCCAATATCACTGATAGCAATCAAAACAACATTTCAAATCTGATCTGGTTGAACGATCGTATTGATGTCCAAGACAAATCATAATTCAACGCCTAGAATTGGTTTAATATCATCATCCTTAGCTGCTCAGATAAATTTGATAGCTCCATACATTCCATTATAATCCGTCAAAGCAATAGCTTCCATACCGAGTTTTTTCGCTTGTGCAGAAATCTTATTGGGTTTGCCAATAGCTTCCAAAAATGAGAATGTGCTATGTCAATGAAGATGAACGTACATGAGCAAATGGTAAAGTATAAATTATAGATTTTAGATTATTGTGTGTCATCTCCGCTTAGCTAGTTGCGGCGGAGATCCAATATAGATTCCCGCCCCAGCTTTGCGACAAGGCGGGAATGACCTTCTAATCTACCTTTCTCTGATAAATAATCTCAGGCTTCAAGTTCACCGTAAATTCTTTCATCGCAAATGCTTCAGCAAAGGCAGTTGATCAAACAACATAGTCTTTCGAAGAATCTATAGCTGAAAGAATCTCATTACCAAGAATATTTTGAATCTTAGCGAATCCGTTGACCAAAATCGGTGCAGACAATAATGCTAGATTTTTGACGATGTACAACAAGAAGGCGAGATCATCCAAAGCTTCTTGTTTAGTAGCTTCGTCTTTGTATTTCTTTCGAGGTTCAGCTCTCGTAATAAATCCATTCGCAGCTTGAACAAGGGCATACCATTCTTGAAGATATCCTTGAAAATCTCAAGA
>JBAXSM010000048.1:0-6194 GCA_037130715.1 Candidatus Absconditabacteria bacterium | reverse complement strand
GAGCTGGATTTACATTCTAGAAAAGCAAACTAAACGATATAGCGAGTCTCACAAAGAACTAGCCCCTTTGGTTTCTTTCCCGGCAATGAGGGAAAGAAATGCCCTGCCGGCAAGGCGATAAAAAAACAGTAGTTAGTGTAAAATCATAAAAACTATATAATTAGTACCTATTAATTCTTTTGGTAAAAATTTCCTTAAAATTTAGCTAAAAATTTGCATAATTTCTCGTTTCTGAGTATACTTAGATGATTTATATAGTATTATCATCGTATGAAAAAGAAAGCTATTCGTCATTATGCTCATTTGGCATATTCTATGCATCATCATTATGCTAAGCATTTGCCTAAAGCATTTTATCACAAGGGATCTTTGTTCTCAAATGTTTTTTGGAAGAGTCTTTTTTTGTTGCTTGTATGTAGTTCTCTATGATATTTTTTGGTTCATAATCTAGCCCCTCAAACAAATGATTCTGTAGCTTCTGATACGCAAAAAATGCTTTTTTCTCTCGAAGGTAATCCTGAAGATTGGGGAGTAGATTCAGCATCTATGAATACACATGGAGCAGCATCTAATGAATTTGATTTCTTATTTCAAACAGCATCTGGTGCCACATCTTCATCTAGTTCTGTGGTTTCTGATATACCAAACACACCTTTATCTACTGATTGAATTACTTCATCGTCAGATATTTCAAATGATTCATTAATTTCCTCTAATTCACCATCTCCGCAAATATATACTGATTGTGTTACTCCATGGTGAGAAAAAATTAAAGATCAAGATTTCTTTTTGGCGTATCAACAAAGAACGGATGTTAACTCTCTTTGTAATGTTCAAAAAAGATATTGTTCTAATGGTAAACTTACGTGAACTTATACACAAAAATCTTGTAAAGAAGATTTGAAATATGAATATACAGATGTTACTACTGTGGCCGTAAATGATCCTAATAAAATAGATCCGTTTATTCAGCCAAGTGATCCACGTTTAAGTGGTGCTGTCTTTGATAGTCATGGTAAAATTAACACCACACTCAAAGCTACAGATACATGGTCTGATTCTGGGAAGTGAGTTACTGTCTCTACAGGTCCTTATGTTACTCATGTTAGAACTCTAGATACATCTTCTTGTACTGCTCCATGGTGAGAGGATATAGCTAATACACATTTTGTTAAAGCATATAAAACTGCTGTTTGACTTATTGATATGCCCTGTGAAGTTGAAATTAGATATTGTTCTAAAGGTATTTTAAAAGGATCTTTTAAACAGCCTGCGTGTATATATAAAAACATGACATATTCTGATTATCTCCTTGGTAAGCCAGAAGATACCAGCACTCCAAATGTTGTTGATATGATGAATACTGTATGATCTTCATCAACAAAGGTTCGTACAGATGTACCTACGCTTTGGAAATGGATACGTACATATTTTTAATCAGATTTTATTTTATATGAGCACATCTCTTTCGAGGTGTGTTTTTTTTGTTATGTCAAGTTATTCTTTTTATGTTTCCTTATTTGCTCGTGAAAAAAGAAAGGATATTTGTATAAATGAAAATAATTATTTATCTTCTGATTTTTCTTTTTATGGTCAAACTTATTTCTCGTGAGGAGAATTACAGTGAATGGTATAATCAACTTGTTCAAGATGCAAACTTAGCAGAAAATTCTTCTGTGAGATGATGTATGGTTATTAAACCATATGGATATGCTATTTGGGAAAACATTAAAACTGTTTTGGATGCTATGTTCAAAGCTACTTGACATACAAATGCTTACTTTCCTTTGTTTATTCCAAAGTCTTTTTTTAGCAAAGAAGCTTCTCATGTAGAAGGATTTGCCAAAGAATGTGCAATTGTGACTCACTACAGACTGATGAATAATCCAAATGGAAAATGAGTGATCGTAGATCCTGACTCTAAATTGGAAGAAGAACTTATTGTTCGTCCTACTTCAGAGACTATTATTTGGGATAGTTATAGAAACTGGATTCATTCTTATCGTGACTTACCACTCAAGATTAATCAATGGGCAAACGTTGTAAGATGGGAAATGAGAACTAGAATTTTCTTGAGAAGTATGGAATTCTTATGGCAAGAAGGGCACACTGCACATGCAACTGAAGCCGACGCTGAAGAAGAAACAAAAAAGATGCTGATGGTATATTCTGATTTTGTTGCTAATTTTATGGGTATACATCATACATTAGGACAGAAACCTGAGCATGAAAAATTTGCTGGAGCGGTGAGAACCTATAGTTTTGAACCAATGATGCAAGATGGTAAGGCTTTACAAGCTGGTACATCTCATAATCTTGGACAAAATTTTGCTAAAGCTTTTGATGTAAAATTTACAAATAAAGAAAACCAACAAGAATATGTATATGCTACTTCTTGGGGAGTATCTACTAGACTTATTGGATGACTCATTATGGCTCACTCTGATGATCAAGGTTTGGTATTACCACCTGCTTTGGCTCCTATTCATTTAGTTGTAGTTCCTGTGTTTAAAACACAAGAAGATTTGGATAAAATCTTGGATTATCTTAAGCCAGCTCTTGATCAATTGAAATCTAGTTCATTGGTAATCAAATCTGAATTTTTGGGTGATTATAAGATACCACTTTCTATTTCTATAGACAGTGATGATCAGAGATCTCCAGGATGGAAATACAATGAATATGAACTTAAGTGAGTACCGTTGAGAATTGCTGTAGGTGCTAGAGATATGGAAGCAGGGAAAGTTGAATCGTATAGAAGAGATACTCATGAAAAACAATCTGTAGCTATAGAAAATCTTGCTCAATTTGTCTTGGATCAATTGCATGCTATTCAAGGACAAATCTTTGATACACATAAGGCATTTACTCTTTCTCATACTACAAAAGTAGATAGCTATGAAGAGTTTAAAGAAAAAATAGAAGGTGGATTTATCTTAGCTCACTGGGATGGAACTAGTGAGACAGCTCTTCAAATTCAAGAAGAGACAAAAGCTACGATTAGATGTATTCCTTTTGATAGTCCAGATGAAGTTGGCGTTGATATGATTAGTTGAAAGCCTAGTGAGAGAAGGGTATTGTTTGCAAAAGCCTATTAATAATATATCTTTATATATAAAATATTCCTTTAATGAATTATTCTAAGAGAACAAAAATAATTGCCTCAATTTCTGATATTGCATATGATGAAGAGAGAATTGTTGGTTTATATAATGCTGGTGTTAATGTATTAAGATTTAATTTTTCTCATGCATGGCAATCTGAAGTTGCAAAAATTGTAACATTGGTTCGTGAATTGAATGCATCTGGAAAAACAAATTTAAGTATGTTGCTTGATACGAAGTGACCAGAAATTAGAACAGGTAGTGTAGAAGAGAAAATTCACGTTAAAATTTGAGATCATCTCAAAATTTTTGTTGATCAATGACTTCTTACTCAAACTACTGATTTGTTTTGTGATTATCCTCATCTTCTTGAAGATTTGGTTCTTTGACAGACATTAATTCTTGACTCTGGGTTATTGACTGCAAAAGTAGTAGAAATTACTTCTACCTACGCGGTTTTGGAGATGTTAAATAATCATTCTATTGGTTCTAGAAGACATATTAATTTGCCTTGAGTTAGATTAAAACTTCCTGGATTAACTGAAAAAGATATGTCAGATGTTCAATTTGCTATTGATCAAAAAATAGATTTTATTGCTGCTTCATTTATTAGAAGCAAAGCTAATGTAGATGAAATCAAAGATATTCTTAAAAAGAATAATGCTGAGCATATTCAAATTATCTCTAAAATAGAAAACCAAGAAGCCTTAGAAAATCTTGATGAAATAGTTCAAGCTTCTGATGGTGTTATGGTTGCTAGAGGTGATTTGTGAGTTGAAGTTCCTATTTCCAAACTCCCTTTCTATCAAAAAGAAATTATGGATGCTTGTTTTACTTATGGAAAGACAATCGTTATTGCTACAGAGCTTTTGAAAAGTATGGTAGAGTCACCATTCCCAACGAGAGCTGAAGTTTCTGACGTATATAATTGTGTGATGATGAGAACTGATGTAACTATGCTTTCTGATGAAACTGCAGCAGGAAAATTTCCTATTCAATCTGCACAGATGATGTCAGATGTTTTGGCTGAAGCAGAATCTCATACAAATAATAAACATAAAGATTTTGATATCACATTCGTAGATAACTATCCTTATGATGATAAAATGGTTGCAAAATCAGCACTTTATTTTGCCGATGAAATAAAAGCAGATTTCTTGTTGATCTTTTCAAAGTCTGGTACTTTGGCAAGAATTGTATCTGCATTTAAACCAAACCAACCCGTTTTTGCATTCACAAAAGATGAACATGTATTAAGAACAATGAATATTTTGTTTGCTATTCATCCTTTTTTGGAATCTAGCTGGGCTGAAGAAAATCCTGTTAAAAATGAAAATGATGCAATAGCTATTCTTAGAGGAAAAGGACTTATTACAAAATGACAAAAAATAGTTATTATTAATCATATTATTCAAGAGGGATGTAGATCTCCATATTTGAAACTTGTAACTCTCTAATTTGTTATATGTACTGGGATCTTTGCAATTGTTTCGTTATCTAGAAGGATAACAATAGTTGTATCACCAGCTTCTAGAGCTCTGATAGAAATTTCTGTTTCATCTTTTTGAAATAATTGAATACGAGATATATTTGTTGATACTTTTGCATTGTTCGAAATAATATTTAGGAGAAACGGTAATATACCTTGATAATAGGTAGTTGTCGTTTTTTCTTTTGCGGTGATTGCGAGTGTTATTGTATCACCAACTTTGGTTTCTATTTTATTTGTTTCTTTGATAGTAAATTCGTATTGTTCCATAAAATTTTTGCTAATATCCGAAATATTCTCCAAATCTAATGATATATTCTTTATTGTTCGAGTATTTTCTGAAATTGTTGGTGTGCTAATTGGTTCTTCTTTTGGTACTATAATTGGTGTCGGTGCTGCTTCATGTTGTCATGTACTGATTGTTGTGTTTGATCCTGTTTTGATCACTATCACTTCTGGTGTAATTACTGGTACTACAGGAATAACTACAGGAATAACTACAGGAGTAACCACTGGTACTACAGGAGTAACTACAGGGATATTA
Organism: Candidatus Absconditabacteria bacterium; assembly: GCA_037130715.1. Taxonomy (GTDB): domain Bacteria; phylum Patescibacteriota; class Gracilibacteria; order Absconditabacterales; family Absconditicoccaceae; genus UBA5124. Next base: position 1,057 of record JBAXSM010000048.1, on the reverse strand, counting down.
TCATTATTTGTTTCAGGTAGTGTTGTTTTGTTTGGATAGATAAAACACTTAATATTTGCTGTGCTTGTATTATCCCAGTGATCACTCATACTACCTTTTATAATTCGATTCATATCTCTAATAATCATATAGTTTGTTTTGTTATTATAGAACATTACTTTTCCTACATGTCCTAATGATCCAATTCCATTTCCTGGATTATATACTACAAGTGCCCCTACACGTGCATTTGAACCAATAGTAAATCCTGTTTTTTGTGCATTTTCACATCGATCAATTGCGTTTCCTCCTCGTGTTCTTAGTTGGGTATCCCCAGAGTATGGAAAAAATTCTGGAGAAATACGAGCTGCTCCATATGTACAATATCCTGCTGCAAAGGTATTACTTATTGAATTATCAATATTTCGTGTTGATATCAGATTTCATTCGCTTGGTTTACCTGCTTTTTCTGCTGATAAAAGGTATTTACTTACTTCTGTCATATTTTCTCTGTGGTATAATTCATATGATGTACTGTAATTTGCAAACAAAAGATTCCCTAATCCTATACATACGATAACAACCAATTCTCCCATATGCATCATGGTGTGATGAAGAGTATTTATACGATGCAAAAATCTGTGCACACGTCTATGGCTGTGTTTTTCGATATGCGAATCTAATCTCTTTTGTAAGATATTGGTCATATACCAGCTAAGAAATAAATCATACCTAATTGTACCCATAAAAATGATTTTTGTCAAATTTTATGCGCTTTTTCTTGCAAGTTTGTTTGATATTCATACAAAGAGAGTGTTTTTGTTTTCTTTTGTTCTCTATGAAACATTTGCTCTTTGTGCTTGACTATTATTTACCTCATCATGGTGGCGTTGAGACTGTTTTTGAACAGATAATTTCTAGATTATTAAAAAAATGATATCGTATTACCTTACTTACGAGTCGTTTTGATTCAACATTGCCTGCTTTTGAACAAGAGGGGAATCTGGATATTTATAGAGTAGGTACTGGTAGATTCTCTTTTCTGCTTGTTGGATTTTGGAAAGGCTTGCAACTATTA
>JBAXSM010000047.1:0-6287 GCA_037130715.1 Candidatus Absconditabacteria bacterium | reverse complement strand
CAGTAGCTCCTAAAACTGCCTTATCAGCTTTGTTAGTTATGAAGGATGAAATTGCTAAATTTAATGTCTGTAAAAGTAAACTTAGTTATAAGGCTATGTCTTTGGATATTGCTGGAAAATCATTTAAACTTGCTATGCCTACCTTTCAAAATAATGAAGTTAAGAAATTAGTAAGTGCATTCTCTTTCTTTGTGGTTAAAAAACTTGATACCATCAAAGATTTAAATCAATCAGAGTTTGATTCTATTACCAAAACATACAACAATTTTCTTGTTGTTCTTAAACTTGTGAGAGATGATGACAATGACTGTAAACAAAATTTAGGTAATTATTATATGGGAATATTTACATCTACTATGAAAAACTACGGTATCACAGAATTATAAACCACTTTTGTTTTCAATTGAGATCTCTCTGCTTGTTGGAGAGATTTTTTTGATATGAACAATATAATAGTCATCGATAGGAAGTTGATCTATTCGTTTGGGTCGTTCGATGACGATATAGTCATAATTTTCCATATCATGAATAATTCATTTTTTGACCATTTCTTCATATGATTCTAGTCTATACATATCCATATGAAAAAGTTTATGCCCATAGGTGTTGGTATAGGTATATGTTGGGCTCTGGATATCGTCAGCTTTGATATTGAGTCACTTGGCAACTCATTTAGTAAAGGTGGTTTTCCCAGCACCTAAGTCACCTTCTAAGAGAAGTATTTTTTTTTCTTGGATGAGGCGTGAGCCGAGTTCGATCATTTCTTCTTCTGAATGTATAATCATCATTTATCTATTATTGAGGTAAATTTGTTTCTAGAAATTTTTTGTATTTTTCTTCATCCCTATATAAAATATCCATGTCGTCTTGATGTATATTCCCGTTCTTCATCAGGTCAAAAATATATCGTCAGTAGTCATACCTTTGTTGGCGTTCTGCTTTTTGGTCTGTATGTTCTCTTTTTTCCATAGCGTCAATATAGATAAACTATAAACCTTTCTTGCAAAGCTGTATTGAATGTATATATATTTCTACGGTATTTATCCCTTTTTTCAAGTCATGAAATTTTTTCTTTTGGATTGATCATGATTTCTGTATAGAGCGTATTATGCGTTTCCGCCGTTTATCGATGAAAATGGGCATAATATGAATGTGGTTTATGGATTTGTTCGTATGTTGATTAAGGTCTTGCATGATAGACCTGATTATTTTGTGATTACTTGGGATTCTCCCGTTAAGACACATAGACATGAAATGTACCCTGAATATAAAGCTACACGTAAGAAGATGGAGGACGATTTCAAATATCAGATTCCGTTTGTGATCGAATTGGTTGAAAAATTGGGATTATCTCATTTGGTTTCTCCATGATATGAAGCTGATGATATTTTGGCAAGTTTAGTAGCTGCCTACAAACATACGCCAGATGTAAATTTGTATGTCTATTCTGCAGATAAAGACCTTAAGCAACTGGTTTCTTCTTCTACTTTTTGTGTCGATCCGATGAAACAAGTTACGTCGACGGTACAATCGTTTACGAAGGAATTTGGATTTGCTCCACAACATATTGTCGATTATTTATCATTGCTTGGTGATGCTTCAGATAATATTCCTGGAGTGAGTGGAATTGGTCCCAAGAAAGCGAGTGACTTAGTGTGTAAATATGGAGATATAGAAACTATCTATGAACATATTCAAGAACTTCCTCGAGATTTACAGGAAAAATTAACTGCTGGTCAAGAAGATGCTGCGTTTAGTAAAGAATTGATTAAGTTACATGTAATTCCTGAGCTTTTGGATGCTCCTTTAGATTCCTTTGCTTTGAAAGCTGACTTTGCTAAGTGGAAAGAAATTCTTGTCAAAGAGTATCATTTCAAGACTATGGAAAAGGCCTTGGATGATTTAAAAAAGAAATTTTTCATGCCTATTCAAAGTTCGTTATTTTAAACTCTGTGTCATTCCCGCTTTGTTGCGAAGCTGCGGCGGGAATCTACGTGTTTATTATATTTTCTTTACCGCCTTGCCGGCGCGGCATTTCTTTCCCTCATTGCCGGGAAAGAAACCAAAGGGGCTAGTTCTTTATGAGACTCGCTATATAGTACAGTTTGCTCTTTGAGAATGTAAATCCAGCTCGAACAATTCATAAAGAACCAAAATCATTGACTACCTTTTCTCTTGGGTAAATTTTTTAAATGGGGATTACAACAGAAAAAAACATCCCTTTTACAGGATGTCTTTTTATTATGTGAATTACTGAGTGACTTCGAAGGTCATAAGTTGACTACTTCCTCCAAGGCTTTGAGAAATAATACCGTTTATAGCTTGTTGGAATTGTGTTTGATCAGCTTGTGCCATTTTGAGAATACCTATATATTGAGTAAGAATATATCTTTCATCTTGAGTAAGCTCTTTGGTAAATGCTTTGAGACCAGCTTCATCTTGAATGGTGTTGGCTGATATAATTGCAGCAGCTTTTAAGAGTTTAGCCTCATCAATATTTTTACCTAATACATCTGCGATATCTCACATAGCTAGACCATTTTGTATTCTAGTGACCAAGGTTTCAGCTATAAATTGAATATATGAATTTGCATCAGGGAAATATCTAGCAACTGATAACTTAGCTTTGGCGAGCAATAGATCATCTGGATTTGTTATCTTGAGACCTGCACTAAGGGTAGCATCATCGAGTGTGAATGCATATTTTGCTCAGAGATTATTTGTGTTTAATAATTTAAGGAATCCATCATCTTTCATTTTGATAAGCATACTGATTGCTCCTTGTTTTTCTATTTTCCCAGAGACTGGATCGAGTTTTGCGAAGAATCTTTGGAAGAGACTTTCATTACCTTCACCCATTCCTACGGTTCCAATATTTGGATCTACCACAAGATATTTGATATGTGCATTTTTTAATCTTTGTGCTGATTTACAACTATCTCCATCTGAAGCTAATTCCCAGAATACAGATAACATTCCATCTAAATTGAGATACCATTGATTCTTGAGAAAATATTGTAGATACGTACCAGCAATCAATACACCATCTTCATTTTTTCTATTTTGAACATAGTTGATGAATTTGTTGTAATGAGGGAATTGAAGGTCAAATACATCTTTCCATGTATACCCATTTTTCAAAATATCTTTCTGTTGTAGAGTATCATCAAATTCTGTAGTTTGTCATATATTCATTCTATATCGAGCAAATGGTCAACCTACACCTTGAGAAGATATTCTAATGAGGTTAAAGAAGAGTTGGAGTACGCCCCATATACTTAAAAGCAATATGAAGAATACAAAAGCCAGCGATGTAGATTCAGATTTATCTTTGCTATTTCCTAAGCTATTGATGTATATAATAGTACCCAAAATAGTTCGTACAATTAATCCCATACCATACCAAAGGATTCCTCCTCAAATAACCCACCAGATAGCCCATCCAAGAATGCTGACACTAGTCACTGTTACTAGATTTTTGTCTCTTTGAATTAATCCATAGATAAATCACAAAAGGATTAATCCCATTGCAAATACTCGAATAAATCCAATATCTGTATAGTAACTACTTAAGTTTTGAAGTGATCGGTTGAATGAAATATTAAGCGGAATGATATATTTATATGGAATAGCTACACTTCCTTCTACTGCCATAATCGCATTAGATTGATAATAATTTCTAAGTGCGACAATATTATCTCTAAATTCTTGTGCATTGTAGGTATCCGTATCTTTGTATCATTTGTTAGTGAAATTAGCTAGTGCTCCACTAAGTAAATTATATGCTTGTGATCCAGATTTCATATCTTTGAGTAATGGTCTTAGTACTTTGACTTTAAATCAATCAACGGCGGCACCATTCTCACAGAGTATTTTAGCATCATGGTCAGTTCCATAACATGTATTATTAATTGGGAATAGAATTCTTAGAAGTCCATATCCTACACTTCGACCTCATTTTTTTATTTCTTTTCGTCCATATCCTACATATCTACCTACATCTTCATTTGTTACGATAGCTTTTTTTGTGTGTGCTTCGAGTTCTCCTGTAGAGAAACTTGTTTGTGCACAGACAGCTGGAGATAGATTTGATTTGCTGTTTTGATCTACTATTGTTTGTGTGGTAAGTAATTCTGGGCTTGTATTGGCAGCTAGTAATGTAGGGCGTTGTCCTACAATAATGTTTTTTACAAAATTACTAGGTGTAAATGATCCATCTTTGATGGAACTATAGAGTTGATGAGATCCTTTGAATACAAGTACAGTTATTGCAATAGTTCCAACTCGGATTCATAGATATTTGAGTGATTGGAGCAGTGTTTTTTCTGTTGATTTTTTGTGTTTTCGGAGGAGTTGTCCTATTCCTATAAGGGTTATTAGTGCTCCAAATGCTGCAATTCGTGTACCTGTAGATGGAGAAAGAATATCTTTCGCATTTGCTATTCCCATAATTCCAGTTACTCAGATGACCATAGTTCCCAGTCAAATAGTTACTGTTGTACTGAACCATAATGATATCATAAGTAATCCAAATAACACAATATCAATAAATGCTGTTTGTTTTGCCATATTTGCAAGAGCAAAGAATACTCAAGAAATAATAATATATTTACTTGCCATTTTGAGTTCCTCTTTTGTATTATGATGTTTCAAATATTCTAAGAAGATAAATCCAGAAAGTAATGCTAAAATCGTAATAGACATAACTCCCAAATCTGTTTTGTTATCTACAAATACTAAGAAAGCTCACATACCACTTGTTAATCGAAGAAGTAACAAAAACCATCATAAATAGAATGAAAATGTATTTTGCTCTGTATCATCATCTTCTTTTTTGAAGTAAGCAAGAATCTGTTTAATAGTACCTATTCCTAAGAGAAGCGTCAATGGTCCAGCCAAAAAGTTGATAGCTACAGGAAGTGTATTTGGTCCCATTCGGAACTTAGGTATACTTTCAGAGAAACTAAATCGGAATGCTAATAGAGAATGCCATAATTGTGGTGCTACAGATCATGGTCATGCATTCCCTCGAAGTACACCAAAATTTTCAGCGAGTATTTTTGGAGTATACATATATTCATGATTCGCATCCCAAGCTGTTGAATAAGGAATGTAAGAAAGTTGGAATCCATAGAAATAATAAATGAGTGCAATTGCTATCAAAACAAGTCCAATTCGTTTTGTTCGATCTTTATTTATTGCAGATTTATTAAATCCTTCCATCATTTCTCCAACAATATTTCCATAGCTAGTAAGTTTTTTTCTATTTATATATATTGCAACTCCGAAGCTCAAGAAAACAATTCGAGTGATAACAGGATAGAGCATATCAAAGATAAGTAACATTTTGATGAGAAGAAGAAACACTCATAATCCTATCCCAAAGTTGATTGCCATTTCTTGTCGTCTTGTTTCAGAAAATTTAATTCGTTTATCAGAAATCCAAGTCCCTATTGATAGCAATCCTCATAAAAAATAAGCACCTATTGCATATATCAAAAGTGTATTGAAACACAAAATAAGAAATCATGTAGATCCAAAAATAGATTCCTTAATCAAGAGAAATGCTGTGCTTGAAAACACTAAGCCTGCAGGGATCCATTTAAGAAAGAAGCTTTTGGCAGAAAATGCTTTGCTCCAAAAAATATATCCTAGTGGTATAAGCGCAGATATTGTCATCCAAATGATCATTTTTCGATTGTTTCGAGATTGAAACATATCATTATAATAGCTGTGGTTTGCCATAAATTCACTATACACAGACACTCCTAGTATTGTCAATAAGAAGATACTGAGTGCTAAAAAAATTTTTTGTTTCATCAGGAATGCATAAAACATAAAAAAACTATCGTTTCCTTTTGTATTAATATCAAATGTGTTTTCAAGTCTGTTTTGTCTTGCTTCTTTGAACAAAATAAATATAGATTGGTTGATACATTTTTTTACATGACTAGTATTTTCTTGGATGGCACAAGATGCAAAACTTTTGGCTTTGCTCGATGTTCTTGTAGATACCTATATTACCAAGGGAGAACCTATTGGTTCTAAATTTTTACATTCATTAGAGGATGTAGATTATGCGCCATCTACCTTGAGAAAATATTTGCATGTTTTAGAAGAGCAGGGTATGGTATATCAACCATATAATAGTTCTGGTAGAATACCTACACTTCAGTGATTGACTTTGTATTTGGATACGTATTTGGCTCATCAAGAAGATGCTATTCAAGGGGAAGTTAATAATGCTAGAGTTTCTATGAAAAGTCTTGTCGAGACATTGTGAGCTG
>JBAXSM010000046.1:0-6855 GCA_037130715.1 Candidatus Absconditabacteria bacterium | reverse complement strand
CCTTATTAGCTTATTCTTTGAAAGGTATTTTCCCTTGGTCTAAATCAGTATTTCATACTCCATCGTGTATTACAAAAGCTAATACTAATCGAGATATCCAAAATATTAGATCTCATATTCAGACCTATGGTGCTGATGTTGTAAGATGGCATTTGATGGATGCTCACAATACAAAACCTGTTCATAATGAAGAATCACTCCAAGAAACGATGGAACTCTTACATACGTTTTGGAATGCTAGTAGATATGTTAAAACAACATTTTATCCTGAGCAAGATTCTTTTGAAGATTTAGATACCTTATATGCCTCGATTCTATGAGGAATTGATAAAATTCATGCCTTTGATAACTGGGCAATTGGCGCAATACAATCATTACTTCAAGAAACACAAACCATTGAAAATCCTATAGATATAGCTGCTTTCTCTCATAGACTTCTCCAATTTATGAAAGAAGATTTTTCTACGAAATATATTGAACTTATCAAAATAGCTCCTTCCCCCCTTTCTCATCAGATTAGTTTATTTATTACTGGTGTATTAATCAAACTTTTCTTTCCTTATGCGCCTTTGACTATGAAAGATCTCTGGGAAAAAATGGGATTCAAATGAGAAATTATAGATCCATTGGAAATTGATATTTTCCCTGGACTCCAAAAAAGCTACTTGATCTCTCTCTTTATGGATTTAGTTGATAAGTTTGTTTCTCTAAAGGATGGTCTTGCTTGCAAAAAACATGATGCAGTAAGTATTTTTATAAGAGGGAATCCTGATTTCTTAAAATTCTGCCAAAGCCATGAAGTCCTTCTCCAAAAAACACTTCATGCTGAAGATATTACCTACTTACCATACAATGAACATGCTCCAAGTAGTTATGTTCAAGAAGATATCATTGATATTACTATAGGAATCAAACGTTTTGCGAAAGATAATCCATTTTGTTTAGCTGCTCTTACCAAAAAACTAGCTGAAAAACAAGATTATCTCCAATATGTAAGAAATCTCCTCAGTAGTCTCTCTAATAACTGATGATCACCTGAAATCATTACCAAAAAAAGAGAAGAAATCCAAACAATCAAAGATGAAATTGAACAATTGGAATTAGAAATTAATAAATTAAAAATGAATGCATAATAGCATTGAAATTTATACAAGAATTCAAATAAACTAGGCATTTACCTGTCTAGTTTTTTTTATGTTTGATCCTAGTATCTACAAACATCGATCCAAATATACAAGTACAAACATATCTCAGAAATTCAAAACTAAACAAGGTTTTGATTCAGATTTGCTTGATGCATTTTGGTGATATGCTAAAAAGAGAATGGAAATCTGGCACCAGAAGAACGCAGGGCTCGATTGACCACGGACGGACGACACAATTTTACAAACCTATAAATTTTGTAATGCCTATAGAGAACTAGACAAACAGACGATCTATATTCACAAAAAACTCGCTCATCTCAGAGATAACTTTCCTCTCCGATTATGTAATCTCATGATGTTTAGATTTATGGCAAAGATTGAAACATTTGAACAACTAGGAATCTATGATTATAGGATGTCATCTCCGCCTTGTCGCGAAGCTGGGGCGGAGATCCAGACTGGATTCCCGCCGCAACAAGCAAAGCGGGAATGCCACACAGAGATTAGCACACAATACGAAGATAAACTCAGAGCTCTCCCTAGTCCCAAATTTGGAGATGCCTATCTCTTCCCACCGCAAGTACCTCAGACACTTGGATATCATGATAGATATGATTTCATCTGTCAGTACTTGCCTAAGATTAGCGGAGAATTGGCGGAATTAATAGAAACATTTGAGGATCTAAGTGTCTCTGATGCTCTATCACTAGTGCTCCAAAAACTCAATATCTGACTGAAGTTTCACTTCACCGAAATCCTTATAGACGTCGCCTATCAGTATCCAGAACTGATCAATCTCAACGGGAAATTTTGGGTATGACCAGGTTCTAGGCCTACGATGAAGCGTTTTGATGCGAAAAAAGTTCCAGAAGATGTCTGTTTACTCCTCATTCAAACGCAGCCCAACAATTTCCCGTATCTCGAAATTGATGGAAAACAGATGCCTATCACCGCTGAGTGAATCGAGTGACTGTGATGTGAGTTTAGAAAATACTCAAATCTCAAATTATGAGGTGGAAAGAAGAGGGTGTATAAAAAATAAAATTTCTATAGATACATATCCGTCTGATCAGCATGTTTTTATTTATATACAAATTTTTCTATGAAAAAATTTCTCATCTGACTAGCTACTTTGCTAGTTCTCGCTATTGCTATTGTTTTGTATCGTATGAATTCCTCCTCTACCGCACCTACAGCTACGATAGCTACAGGTCAACAAAATGCGTATAGTTTAAATTTTGATAGTACTAAGTACACTACTGGCACAATTGTTGTGAGTGGGCAAACAATTGCTTATCGTGCCTTTGAAAATATAGTGTATGTACAACATCCTGCTGATGTAAAATATGAAGTTATGAACATTTATGTTCCAGAAGCATATTATCAATGACAATCAATCAATGGATATACAGCAGCAAATGCTCCAGTTCTTTTCCAAAATCAAGTAGGAGGATATATGCCATCTACACCTGGTACTATTGATAATAAAATAGTTGCTTGACAATGGGGAAATGAACAAAAATCTGGCGACACTAGCAAAGCTCCTGATGCCAATACCTTTGGACCACAATGACCAGGACTTAGCTGAGATATGAAACAATGAGTACCTTGATGAATGATGGGAGATAGGCCTAACACTATAGCAGAGGCTCTTGCTCATGGATATGTAGTTGCATCGCCTGGTACACGTGGTCGTACAACACAAGATGCTTCTGGTAAATATACTGGGAAAGCACCAGATGTAATTGTTGATCTCAAAGCAGCTGTACGTTACCTACACTATAATGATGCCTCAATTCCTGGGGATTCTAACAAAATTATCTCAAATGGAACAAGTGCTGGATGAGCTGTATCTGCTCTTTTGGGAGCATCTGCTAATAGTTCATTATATGATTCTTACCTTACTAAATTATGAGCAGCACCTGTTACAGATAGTATATATGCTGTGTCTTCATATTGTCCTATTACTAATCTAGAGAATGCTGATACAGCCTATGAATGGCTCCTCAGCTGAGTGAATTCATATTCTAGTCGTGGTAGTTCAACTGCAAATATGATGACAACAGATCAAATATCACTATCACAACTATTATCATCAAATTTCCCTGCATATTTAAATAGCCTATGACTAAAAGACTCTAGTGGGAATATACTTACTCTAGACAAAACAGGAAATGGTAGCTTTAAAAAACTATTGAAAACATATATTATTCAATCTGCACAAATTGCTTTGGATACAAAAGCAGATGACTTAAGTAAATATAGCTGGATAACTATAAAAAAATGAAAAGTTACTGATATTAATTTAGATAAGTATATAACTCAATATTTAAAAAGAATGAAAACAACACCAGCCTTTGATTCTTTGGATTTATCCAGTCCAGAAACAAGCTTATTTGGAACAGAAACCCTATCAGCACAACATTTTACACAATTTTGACAAGAACATTCTACTGTAACTACAGGAACATTAGCTGATAGTTGAATTATTGCTATTATGAATCCAATGACCTTTGTATCTACAAGTACAACTATGCCTCATTACTGGAGAATTCGTCATGGCGCGAAAGACAGTGATACAGCAGTGGCAGTACCATTGATCTTGTCTACAGTATTACAAAATCACGGATATTCAGTAGATTTCCAAATTCCATGGACTCAATGACATGGATGAGACTATGATTTGCCTGATCTATTTACTTGGATAGATGGTATTGTAAAATAATTTAGATTGATTTTTGTACAGAAAAATATAGTATCTTAGGCATAAATATATGCCGCGTAGCATGCAAATGCGTAAGTCCAGGTCTTGGATTTGCGCATTTTTTTATTAATTTATTATTTATATACATGGAACTAAAGACAACAAAACAAAAATTAACATTCGGAATAACGATGGCTTTTATAATGGTATATGGAATGGAAGTATACAACTCTGCTCTAAGGAACCATGGTATTAGTATTGCTTCCTTCCAAATTCCTATTAGTGAAATACTTCTTTTTATGGTAATTGTCATGATCTTACAGACACAAATATGTAATCCTATTGTCATAAAAGCGAGTGCAAAGATTATCAACTTCATAGAAATTAGAGGGAATAATAACAATGCTCGCATAAATAACATACTCAATATTCTAGTATTCTCGACCCTTACTGTCTGTCTTATGTGTCCAATGATGAGCCTTGTAGCAACGCTTTTATTTAAATGAATTGATGGAAATATATTATTAAAGCGGTATGAAACATTTATTTTTAATCTACCAATGGCATATTTCTGGCAAATTTTGGTTGCTGGTCCTTCAAGTAGATTTATATATAGAACGATTTTTAGTTAAGATCAAATTATGAGGTGGAAAGAAGAGAGTGTATAAATAAGTAAAATAAATATATCTATTGACTTTTATTAATAAATATTTATATTATTTATACAAATAAACAAAACACAATCATTAAAACAAAATGTATATGAAAAAGAACAACGTAGATCCAGCTAAACAACTGGAAAAAATTGAAAAGGCAAAAAATGTATTCCTGAAACAAATTAAGGGAATAAATCGCTTCTCAGAAAAAAGATTACCGTTTGTCTTGACTGAGGTACTTAATGCTATTCACCCATGTTTTGACTTTGCTGAACTTAAAAAGTTTTGTAGACCCAAAAAAAATGAACTTGGAGAGGCAATGTGTTTGTATGTCGTAAATATGGGAAATAGACGATTAGTTGAATTTCATTGCTATGTCGAACGGCAAATGACGTACAACTATACTCCCGATGGCGAATGGGAATACAAACTGTACCTGGTTATGGCAGACAACATTGAAAGAACTCCCTTCTTTTCAAAGGAAGTCATTCTTACCAAGCTCTATCTGAGCAAAGCTCCTCGTAAATTGTGGCAAAAAAGAAGGTAACTATCTAAACACCAAATGAGAATGAGTAGGCATCCTACTCATTTTTATTATTTTCAATATCTAAAAAAGAGCCTTTCGGCTCTTTTTCTAAATATACTAAGATACAAATCCTCCACTTTGGATATCTCGCAATTTCTTGTAAATTCCATTTCACTTGAGAAGGAGTTCTTTGTGACTACCTTGTTCAATGATCTTTCCTTGATCCATTACGATGATGCGATCCATCTTCATAATTGTAGAGAGTCTATGTGCAATCACGACAACCGTTTTGTTGTCCATAACCGCTTCCATCGCTGCTTGAATCAAAAATTCGGATTCAGAATCCAATGCTGATGTAGCTTCATCCATGATCAAGATAGGATGATTTGCTAAGATCGCTCTAGCGATAGCCACTCTCTGTCTCTCTCCTCATGAAAGTTTGATTCCTCTCTCTCAAACCATAGTCTCATATCCTTCAGTAAGTTTGCTGATGAAATCATGACACTTAGCCATCTTGGCTGCTGCAATGATCTCTTCATCTGTAGCATCTGGTCTACCGTAAGAGATATTTTCTTTCAATGATCTATGGAATAACAGTGGATCTTGTGGCACATAAGAGATAGAATCTCTCAAGCTTTCTTGTGTAACCTGACTAATATCTTGTCCATCGATAGTAATGCTTCATCCTTGAATATCATATAATCTCAACAAAAGTTTTGCGATACTTGTCTTACCTGCTCCAGATTCACCTACAAAAGCGACTCTTTCCCCAGGTTTGATCGTGAGTGAAAGTCATTCAAAGACTTTTGTATCAGCCACATAGCTAAAGTCTACATTCTCCAAAACAATACGTCCATCATGCACTTTCATCTTGTTGTGTGTGCGGTTTTGAATTTCGTGAGGTGTATGCATAATTTCAAGCATTTCACTCGCTTCACTAATAGTCTGATAAAATTTCTTAATAGAGTTTCCAATAAACATCAATCTATCAAATAATTTTAATACATAAATCTGAATTAATAAGATTGTTCAGATAGATATTGTCGACAACTCCCATCATCTAATCATAAATCGAACAATCAGAATCTGCGTTAACATAATTCCTACTTGTCAGATTCCTCAAATAACTGGATGTTTCCATCGAGCTGCTCGATATGCTTTGTATCGTCATACCAATGTATGATCCATCCTACGATATTCTGTAGCATAAGATCCGAAGCTATTTACGGTCAATTGATTACTTACAACATCTGAAATATTACCTGTAAGGCTTGAATCTGCCTCATTAGCGACAAGATCATATTTAAATTTCCACTGATATAAGAATACTTGAATAGTAGTATGAATAATTACCCAAATCAAAAAGATGCTTCCTATCCTTATATCCTCTGAAAAGATAATAACCGTACCAACTATGGTACTTACAATCACTGGCAAGAATTCAAACATCAGCATATCTCCAAAGTTTTCATATCCACGAGCCAATTTACTCACTTTTCTCACCAATGCTCCAGAGAAGTTGTTGGTAAAAAATTGGTAAGAGTGACGTTGGAGATAATCAAATGCTTCTAGGCAGATGTCTTTCATTACACGGAGCTCAAGTCATATGAGTCCAATATCAAAGAGTCTCCAACTAGTAAATTCTACTACATAGACAATAATCCACCACATCACGATAGCTGACAATGATGCAATTACGGCTGGACTAGTTTGTCCACCTGGATTTTGCACCATAGTGTCGATAATGTTTTTGAGCAAAAACGGAGTCACCATGGTAGTAGTGGCAGTGATTAGCCTAAAGAAGAATGCAATAACTGCATACTT
>JBAXSM010000045.1:0-7364 GCA_037130715.1 Candidatus Absconditabacteria bacterium | reverse complement strand
ATTGTTTTGTTTAGGGTAAGGATTCAAAAGAAATACAATTGAAACTCTTATGGTGTATAAGAAAAACATATACAGGTATATTATAGTCATTTTTTCACAAAAAGCAAGAAAATAGATATAAAGTGGAATTGATAAATACAAAAAATAAGGATTGACAAAAAGACCTAAATACATATATTACATAAAAATATTTTAAGTGTATTGTGTTTGTTTATGGATCATAGAAATACTTCAGACTCTCAAGAAAATACTCAAAAAAAATCATCTAATCGCCTCGCAACAGCGGCGCTTATTTTTTCTCTATTGATGACGCCCACAATAGAAAATTGAAATGCGACTGTTTCAGCGCAAGACACTTCTAAATCAACACAAACAGAACAAGTAGAACCTACAAAACATGTAAATACAATGAGTACAGAACAGCTTATTAAGAAAAGTGTAAGAGCAACGTTTAAAAAAATAAAATATTTGTCTGATTTACCGAAAACTATAGAATATCCATGATTTGATCCAAATAATCTTCCTCAAAGTATTGATATTGAACCTAAATTTATAGCAGATACAATAACAGGAATCCCATTTATTACGGTTACTCTATGAGATTGACCAAACAAAAAAAGAACATTTACACTAACACCAGATTTTGGAAATATTAAAAATATAACATTAACCCCTACGGGACTAATACTCAAGACGACTTTTGCAACGATGAACTATGATAGACAAGAAAAATTGCCACATCTCTTGCGAATGCTGTGGACTAGACCACGTGGGAAGGGACTGAAACATGGCTTTCGTCTAACAACAGTTAAAGAACTATAGATTATTTTTTACATATTTAAATTTTCTTGCAAAAATTTTGCATTTTTTTTGTATTTCAGGTATAATAAGAGAGATATACCTTTTATACCTAAACAAAAATGATGGCAAAAACCGCAATCTTTCATGCAAAAACAAAACTGATTCCTATTCACGATGGGGATGATCTTACCGTTTTGATCAACGAAACAGACGCCTGGGAACATGGAATTAGCTCAATGGATAAAGTAGTAGTTAAATATAAAGGAAAGGATCTCGTTTTAAAAGCAGATCTAACTACTAAATATGTGAAACCGGGAGAAATTGGGTTGTATGAGGAGGTTTCTGAAAAGTATGATATCCCTGTGGAAAAACCAGTGACTGTGCATTTTACACAAACAGATTCCAAAGCGATGGAAGCTTTGAAAAAAGCTCTTAAATGAGGAAAATTAAAGTATGAAGATACATATGCAATTATGAAGGATATTGCAGAAAATCGTTTTACAGATATTTTGGTTACCTATTATTCTGCATTAGGATTTTTTACAAAAACAACAGATAAAGAGTTATATGAAATGGCCAAAGCTATGGCAGAAACTGGAGAAATGTTACATTTTGATGGTGTCGTAGCAGATAAACATTGTATGGGAGGTGTTCCAGGAAATGAAACTACCATGATTATGATTCCGCTTTTGGCTTCTCTAGGTATCAAAATGCCAAAAACATTTTCAAAAGCAATTACATCACCAGCAGCTACAGGAGAATGTGTAGATGTTTTGATGGATATTTCTTTCAGTAAAAAAGAAATTGAAGATTTGGTAAATGAACAAAACTGTTGTTTGGTTTGGGGTGGAGGATTGGATCTTGCACCAGCTGATGAAAAACTTATCAAAGTGGCATATCCATTGTCTATGCAATCATATTCTAGAACAGTTGTAAGTATTATGGCTAAGAAGTACGCTATGGGAATTAACCATTCATTGATTGATATTCCTATGGGACCTACAGCCAAAGTTCCTGACATGAAAACAGCTAAATGGCTCAAGAAAAAATATGAATATGTTGGTAAAAAACTTGGTATGAAAGTACATGTAGAAATTACAGAAGCTCTTCAACCAATTGGAGCAGGTATCGGAGCTACATTGCAAGTGAGAGAAGTGCTTAGAGTACTTCAACAACATCCAAGTAGACCTACTGATCTTCAAGAAAAAGCATTGTTCTTGGCATCTAAAATCATTGAATTGGTTGGAATTGCTAAGGGAAAGAAAGCTTTGGATCTTGCAAGAGAAACACTTGTTTCAGGTAAAGCTTGGGCTAAGATGCAAAAGATTATTAAAGCTCAAGGTGGAAAAAATCCACAACAAAAATCTGAAGAACTTGAATTAGCTAAATATCAAAGAGATATTCTCGCTCCAAAAGATGGGACAATCAAAGCTATTGATATGAAACTTATAAATCTGACTACAAGAACATTGGGAGCACCTATCGATGATGAAGGTGGTTTGTATCTTCACAAGAAGATGGGAGATAAGGTTAAAAAGGGAGATGTGATTTACACCATGTTTACCAACGAAGAATCCAAAATTGATCTCGCATTAGAAAATCTTGAAGGATTGGAAATGTACACTATCAAATAATATACAAAGATAAAAGAATTAGACTCTGCAATTGCGGAGTCTTTTTTGTATTTACAAAACTTGCAAAATGAGAGAATCTGAGTATACTAGTACTAATATTTATATCAAAACAAAAATATGCCACATATCATCGTGACCGTAGGACCAGCAACAGCAAAACCAGATATTCTCAAGAAACTCCATGATCTCGGAGTGCGTATTTTGAGATTCAATTTTTCTCATGCGACACCTGAGAATACTCAACCTACATTAGATATGATTCATGAATTAGAAAGATCGCTTTCAGAACCATTTACTTTGATGATGGATCTTGAGGGACCAAGTATTAGAACTGGTGATTTGGCAGAGCCAAGACCTTATTACAAAGGACAACAATTTAAGCTTGTTATCTATCCTACAAATTTAGGGGATACCGATATTTTTTGTGATTATCCAGGAATTATTGATGACGTGGAAATTGGTACGATCGTAAGGATCGAGTCTGGACTTTTCGATACAATCGTTCGTGAAAAATGATCAGATTTTCTTTTGTTGGAAGCCAAAAATGACTTCACAATGACGTCCAAAAGGCATATTAACTTACCATCGGTGCATATCAATCAAGCTACCGTTACCGAAAAGGATTATCAAGATGTCCTCTATGGTATTGAGCAAGGATTTGCATATATGGCGTTAAGTTTTTGTAGAAGCGGGGATGATGTCCGTAATTTGAGAAAATTTGTAGCAGACCACAGCAAAAATCTGGTTAAATTCATAGCGAAAGTTGAAAATCAAGAAGGACTAGATAATCTAGATGATATTGCTGATGCTAGTGATATGGTAATGGTCGCTAGATGAGACTTGGGAACTGAAGTTCCACTTGAAACAATCCCAGAAATTCAAATGGATATGGTCAAAACTTGTCAACTCAAAAATACTCCCGTAATCGTAGCAACTCAGATGATGGAATCTATGGTGAAAAGTCCTGCGCCCACAAGAGCTGAGGTATCTGACGTTTTCCTCGCAGTTCGCGAAGGCGCAGATTTCGTAATGCTTTCCGAAGAAACAACAGTCGGCGAATATCCACTTGAAACCGTAACTATGATGAATAAGATTATACAAGAAGCAGTATAATTTTATCTTCTTCCCAATCATCACAATGACTAAATTTCTTCAAGACATGCTCAAAAAGGCGCATTTGTTTACTATCTGGGATTATTCAATTTTGAAATGGTCTGTATTATTTTTCGGTATCTGGCTCGCTATTGTACGACCAGCGGTAACCACAGTAAATCCACGAATCTATGCAATTCTTTTCCTTGCTGGATGGGGATATCTTTTGTGGAAAATGTTCAGAGGGAAGAAACATAAATAATTTTACTTTTCACTAAAACACAATGAAAAAATTTATCCAAGATGCAGTCAAAAGAGCACAACGTTTTGGTTTCCGAGATTATTCAATTTTTAAGGTAGCGTTATTTGTTTGTGGTCTCTGGTTCGCAACTATTGTCCCAGCTGTGATCACGGTGAATCCACGAATCTACGGAATGATCTGGATCGTAGCATGAGTATATTTGATTCGAAAAATGTATAAATCTAAGTAACAAAAAAGCCAGCGTTTGCTGGCTTTTCTACTATCTAGATAATATCAACTATTTTGATTCATTTATTTACAAAGGTATAGAGTTTGGCTGGTCTATTTTGAACACCAACTTCTTTTTCTCCTGTTTCTTTGATGATGTTTAGTTTCTCAATCTTCTTTCTAAAGTTTCTCACATCAAAAGTTTGCTCCATTACAATTTCATAGACATTTTGAAGTTCAGAAAGGGTGAATTTCTTTGGAAGAATATATTGAGCTACATTGGTATATTCAAATTTTCGTCTAAGTCTTTGAATAGCGTAATTAAGTATTTTTTTATGATCAAACGCAAGTTTTGGTAATTTATTTATAGGGAAAAATTGAGCATCATTTGCATCAGATCATGCTTTGACAGTCATACTTTCTCTATTTACGAGTGCCATGTATGCTATAGAAACAACTCTTCCTCTGGGATCTCTATCTACATCAGAAAATGTGTATAATTGTTCTAGATAGGCATTTTTTACATTTGTTTCTTCTTCAAGCTCTCTATATGCAGCTTTCTCAGTATCTTCGTCATCCAAAACGAATCCACCAGGGATAGCCCATTCACCCTTAAAGGGTTCTATAGCTCTTTTGATAAGCAAAACCTGTGGTTTATTATCCACAATAGAAAAGATTACATTATCGACCGTAACTAGGATTTTTTGTTTGATCATAGACAGAATGTAAGGATAAATTTCTCTAAGTATATTATTATATATATCATTTTCAATATTTGTTTTTGATACAGTAAGTACTGAAGATAATTTTTATATTGACTTTGTTGAATAAATATATAAAAAGATGTAATAATGTTTATTTAAAATCATAACAATGCGTAATTCTCTTGTACAAACAGTACCGGCCTCTTCTCATTTAGATACGATACTAACAACACATAAGATAGGAAATACTGCATGAATTCTCAAAAACCAACCTCCTAAATTTAATAATATACCGCTTACATTTTGTAGTTATATCTCAGAATGATACAAAGATATATATGGGTCAGGTTCTCAAGGAATTATATTTGATACTCAAGCACAAATAGCATATGCTTGCGCAGGAGATACTTTTTCTCTTATGAGAGACGGAAATTGGCTTCCAGGACATGAGAAGTTTCTATTTAGTTCTCTTGAAGAGATGTTAGAGAAATATCCAACTCCAAGAGATTTCCATATGGATTTTGTTAGTTATTTTAAGAACCTCGATCCTCAAGAGATTTATCCCGAATTGTCTCCTAAGCAAGCAAAAGAAAGATCTCGCTTTGATCATTGTATGTATTCCAACTATATTAATTGAAGTTGATATAATGAAATAGCATTTAAAAAACCCACAGAAATATCTAATATTCAAGTATTCTCATGAAAGGATGATCTACTAAAGATATTATCAAAATAAAAATCTGCATACGTATTTGATGCAGATTTTTGTTTTACTTATTTTTGTGCAACCATAAGAATATTAGTTACTGGGTAGTCCATTTCATTTCCTTTGAGATCGAAGAGTTCTACTTTCCCTTTAAATCTATTTTCGATAATCCAAGGATTTTGGTATGCTAGAGAATCTTCGTGTACTGAGAATCATTGTTGTTCTAAGACTTCTTTCCATTCTGAGAAACTTCGGAAGCAAAATGTTTCGTGCATCTCAGAGTGCCAGTTGTCTATATAATCTTTTTTGCTGAGAAACTCACAGGCGTCTTGTAGGCTAGTTTGAATATATGTTTCTCCAACCTTTTCTACAATTTTGTATGGCAATTTGTATCATTCGTGAGCTCTAAAATCCTGTGCAAATCTAAGAAATCTTGCATATGTTGAAAAAGTACTGAGATAATGAGAAAATTCTGTACTATTCCCGTTAAAAGGCTTTTCTCGATCGTCACTTTGTCCGTCATCTTTGTTGAGCTTCATAAGAATTTGGTCTGATTTATGTTCTGGTCCAACTACATCTACATTGATTCGGCGTCCACCTATGGCTAATTGCTTATAAATGAGTTGCAAAAATTTATTCATAGTTTCGCTACCTTGGTAAGATTGAATTTCATGAGTCAGTGAAAATGTCGTGAAATCCTGAATTGAATTATCTGGAAAAATAGGTGATTGAGCTACATTTCTTTTATAGAAAAAGACATTATCATTGAGAAAATATCATTCTTCTTTTCTTTTGAGACATTCATTGTAGAGTTTATTGGCTACTTCAATACCATAAAAATCTGATTCTACAAATCTGGTATCCTTGGTCATTTCTTTGATGACAGATCACGTACAACATCCTATATCGACTATTTTACCAGGAAGAAGGTAATTTTTGATGAGAGCATATTTTCTTTCTGCTCATTCGTCGAAAGCTCTTACATAGGTATTATATTCTCTAGTTTCCGTGATATCTCCGTCTTCTCAGAGGAGAGGATCAGCATGGATTCTTTGGATGAGATCAGCTAGTTTGTATTTTTGGTACATATGTCTTGTAGCTTTCGAAACTCATTCCAAAACGCTGTCTTCTTGACTCCAATCTTTGTCATCATTGATGAGATCCACGATGTTTGTAAGATGCTGCCATGCAGTCTTTGTTTTTAGCGTATTGTGTTCTCTGTCTTCTAGCTCAAGAGGCAATACTTTAAATCACAATTTTTCATACATTTCTATGACAGGAATTGTAGATACAGCTATGACAGTATTTTCTGGTGTTAGGGTAAATTGTCCATCACTTTCTACTTCTATTTTTTTGATAATATATTCAGCAAATTTAGGATTTGCTCCAATGTCATCTATATGATACACAAAAGAATGTTTAGCGACTCAGAGATCTCTAGAAAATTCTTCAATAGCGGCTTCTCTTCTGGTTCAAGCGATAGGGTTTCTCCTGGTGTTTGCATGATTGGCAGAAGTTACAGCCCAGATGATATTTTCTATTTTCCCATCAAGTCATAATGCTTGCTTGTTTACATCGGGGATGGTGTGTAAATTTTTATTGATAATTTTTGTAAGTTCTTGAAACTGAAATGTTGTAAGAAGATGATGTCTTCCTGGGATGAGAAGGTTGTATTTTTTCATAAAACAACAACACATGATAAAAGTCTAATTACTGCAATATATACGTATATATTTTTTAGAATCAATATATAGATAATAAACCACTTATTGTTATTTTTACATTTTCTATTGCAATCAATGAGAAATTGTATATAGTACAATTACTAAAGATATCTACATCCATAGCACAATACATCTTCGACTGACTGAAGAGTAGTGGTAAGGACGTATATAGATCGCTTTAGTACATACGCATATCCAAGAAGAGGTCATTAACATCTATAACTAAAAACAATA
>JBAXSM010000044.1:0-7411 GCA_037130715.1 Candidatus Absconditabacteria bacterium | reverse complement strand
CATTCTGTATGTTATGCATTGATTGCATATCAAACTGCATATCTCAAAGCACATTTTCCAGTAGAATTTTATGCTGCTTTGATTAGATCTGTAGAGGAAGATACTGATGAACTAAGTCATTATATTTGAGAAACTCAGTCTCAATGAATCACCGTCAAACAACCAGATATCAATCAATCGTTCAATCATGTCGCTGCTATAGATGATTATATCAGATTATGATTTTTCTGTATCAAAGGACTTGGTATGGAAATATGAGAAAAAATACAGAAAGAGAGAGAAACCAATGGGAAATTTACCTCTCTTGAAGATTTTATTAGAAGATGTTACACTATTATCAACAAAAAATCATTTGAATGATTGGTAAAATCAGGATGATTGGATGCATTTGGAGATCGTAAAACATTATTAGAAAATCAAGAAACTATTTTACAACGAGCTAAATCTTCTCCAACAATGAGTGGAGGCCTTTTTGGATTTAGTGAAGAAACAAGTAAAATTACATTCAAAAATACCTATACAACAGAGATTATGGAAAAATTAATGATGGAACAAGAGGTATTTAAATCTTTTGTATCTTGAAATCCTCTTGATGGTTTATATGTCTATCTCAAGAAATATTCATTTATTTCTCAATTCAAAGGAAAAGATAATGTCACTGGACCATTTGTGTTTGTGGGATATGTCAAAAATATTCAGAGAGCCAAGAAAAAATGATTTTTTATGGCAATTGAAGATATTTCAGGGACAGTAGAATTTTTTATGAGAGAAACCTCTGATCTCAAAAAATTTGATATTCTTATTATTACTGGATTTAAAGGTAGATGACTTAGTATTGAAAAAATAGTGAGAACATCTCGTGAAAAACTTATCCAACAAGCAGGAGGAAAATATGATCCAGAAATGACCGTAGTTAAAGCGAAATTATTGAGAACATGACTAGATAAACCAGTCTATGATTTACCAGATTTACCAACATCATCATTTATCCCTACTGAATCAGATAGTATTCAGGATTTTGAATTAGAATGAATAGGATGAGAAATTGAAGAGCAGATATTAGAAGAGACTATTCCAGAGATTCCTGAAATCACAGAATTTGCTATTCCAGATACTATGGACAAAATAAATACATTACGTGAGTTACTTAGATCTTATCCATGAGATGTAGAGGTGATTATAGGATGAGGTAAGTATATGGTAACTCCAGAATGAGAACAAAAAATAGTTGCTCTTTTATCATAAGGTATATGACATATGAATAATAAATTACAGATTAAAGCAGTTATAGAAAACGCACATAAAATAGCAATATTCTGACATAGGAATCCTGATGGGGATTGTGTTTGATCGTTATTGTGAATGTGAGCTTTGTTGCAAAAACAAGGAAAAGATATTTCTTATTTTACACCAACAGCAGTTAGTAATCGTTATAGTTTTGTGGGAGATATTTCACGTATTAAGACAGAGTTTGATTACTGAACATACGATTTACTCTTGTTTTTAGATTTTTCTGATATTTCACGTATCTATGAGTTTTGGAATGGTCATGAAGAATATTTCACTAAATATCCAATAGTAGTCATAGATCATCATATTAGCAAAACTCCAGACCCAACACGACTTAGAGAAAGTGATCCAAACGCAATGAGCGCTTGTGAAGTTATTTTTGAACTCGTTTATCCATGGTGGCCAGATGTATTTGATAAAGAAATTGCTACTTGCTTTTATCTAGGATTAACAACAGATTCTGGGAATATGACGTATGACGAGGATCATGAAAGAATTCTTAAAAATTCTCTCAAACTGATTCAACTCTGAGCGAATAAAAAGCTTATCATAAACAACGTAATTCGCAATAAATCATTCAAAACCGTCAAAATGATGGAACGTATGTTCGCTAGACTTGAAAAGAAAGGTGATTTTGTCTATTCTCGATATACGTGAGATGATATCAAAGAATTAGGAGTCTCTGAGGATGATGCAGATGCAGGACAAATTGTTATCCAAGATATTGCAGAAGCTAAAGCAACCTGTATATTTAGAGAACAAGATGGTTCCTTCCATGGTTCTTTGAGAAGTAAATCATTTGATGTAGAACAAATTGCTCGTTCATTTGGATGAGGATGACATCTTTTTGCTGCTGGATTTAGAATGGATCGTGTAGGAGATTTCAAAATACAATTAGAACAAGTAAGTAATCAGATTGCATCATTAGTTAAGTAGTTTTATTCTTTTCGATTCTCATGAAAAAGAAAAGTATGATATTCCGTCTATTGAGACCAGTCTTTCATGCTATTGGTATAGTTTTGATTTTTATGATGACGTATAATATTCGTCTTATTACAGATTTGATCCCTGGTGTTCAACTCAAGATACCCATTATAAATTATCGTGAAACATTGATGTATGCAATGCTTGCAGCAATAGTTTTTGTTGGTCTGGGATTAATTAAACATTTGTATGAGTTAAATAAACCTGTTCAAAAATATTTTCAAACATTTACTAAAGTCTGGTTATATTGGTTGGTAAGTATTACATTCGTGGCGTACTTTGGTCAAGGATTTATTTTTTTCTTTTGAATTTCAAGATTCATTATTATCATAGGAGCATTTTTTGCATTTTTCTTATTATTTTTCTTTGATCAATTTTGGAACTTTTGTGAGGCCAAGATAGTGAAAACAAACAAAAATAAAATTATGATTATCTGAAGTGATACATTACAGAGTTATAAAGCGATAGAAGAAGTAAAAAATGGTTTCCCTTCAAGGACAGAATTTCTGAGAGTTAATGAATTAGATGGTATTGATCTAGGCCAATATGAAAGTGTAGTTGTTGTAGGAAATTTTGAGAAAGAATTATTACAAAATATATTTGAGAAAATAAGATTTTCTTATACGAGATTCTATCATATCTCAGAATGATTTTTTATGGAAGATGTGGTGTACACACCAGAAGCAATAAATAATATTATCGCTCTAGAATATAAAAATTCAACTCTTGATGGACGATCTTCTATCTGGAAAAGAGTCTTTGATATTGTATCTTCTTTGGTAGGGATCATCGTCTTTTCTCCTGTTTTTCTTATCGTAGCTATTTGGGTAAAATTGGATTCCAAGTGACCAGCTATATTTATACAAAAGAGAGTAGGAAGAAATGGGCAGCTCTTCACTTTTCTTAAATTCCGTAGTATGTACACCCATATGAGTACGGGATATGGTGGAAAAGATGCCGATGAACTCTATCAAAAACTTATAGATTCCAAAGATAATGTGAGAGACTGAGTTTTACCAAAAATAAAAAATGATCCTAGAGTGACCAAGATAGGGAGATTTTTGAGAAAGACATCACTCGATGAATTACCACAACTTTTCTGTGTATTAGTTGGGACAATGTCATTGGTATGACCTAGACCACATCTTCCAAATGAAGTAGAAAAATACGAAGTCTGGGAAAAGAGACTTCTTTCTATCAAACCAGGTATCACAGGATATGCTCAAGTATTTGGTAGAGATAGTTTATGATTTGAACAAGAAGCTAAACTTGATTTGTATTATATTCAAAATCGAACAGTCTTTATGGATGTATATATCGTATTTGCTACTTTATGAGTGGTGTTTAAAGGAAGATAATAAAAAAAACTTCGTAATAATAATCACGAAGTTTCTATAGAGATCCCAACAGGACTCGAACCTATGACACCATCCTAGCAAGGATGTGCTCTACCAACTGAGCTATAAGATCGATAATGACTATATAAAAGCAGACCAGTAAATCAAGACATCTTTTACAAAGTATATATAATATTGTATGTCTCTCCCAGAGCAAACTAGAGAACTCCAACTTTTCATCCAAACACATCCTCAGGTGTGAGCTATTTACAGCAACGAACTTCATCAACTCTATACGAATTTAGTAGATTGTTTGGTAGACAATAATCATCTCTATTACGTCAAAAATTCTCCAATCATCTCAGACAAAGAGTATGATGACCTTTTCACATATCTCAAAAAACTCGAAGAATCTCACCCAGACCTCATCTCATCAAACTCACCAACTCAGGATTTGATCGGACAGGTGAGTGACTGATTTCAGCAAGCTAAACACGAAGTGAAACTCGCGTCACTCGAGAATACCTACAACGCAGAGGATCTCAAAGAGCGAGATGATAGAGCCAAGAAGGTCTTGGAAAAAGACCAAAGAGTAAACAATGTTTTTTGAAGAACAGATGATGAAATCAAGTTTTCTTATATCATTGAACCAAAATTTGATGGACTCAGCGTGGAACTGATCTACGAATGAGGAAAATTCAAACAAGCTATCACTCGTGGAGATGGACGAGTGGGAGATGATATTACGGTCAATGTAAAAACTATCAAAAATATTCCCAAAAAACTCAATTCACCAGTGGATCTTCATGTGAGAGGTGAAATTATGATGCCAAAATCAGTGCGAAAAGATATCAATGAACAGAGAGAATCAGATGGAGAAACTCCATTTGCCAATACCAGAAACGCAGCTGCTGGAAGTATCAAGTTGCTCGATTCCAAAGAAGTTGAAAAGAGTGGATTGGTTTGTTACGTCTATGACATTCTCGACTTAGTAAAAACAACAAAAAAAGAGAATACTACAAGAATTGATATTTACAGCAAAGATATTTCAGGAGAAAAATCATCAGAGGAAACGGAGAATATTTTGGAATCATTATGACTCCCAGTATATCCACGAACGAAGACAGCTACTTCAATAGAAGAAATTATTGCAATTTGCGAAGATGCTCAAGTGAAGCAAGAATTGGATAAACAAGATATAGATTTTGATTGATTAGTGATCAAGGTCAAAGAGGAGCATATCCGTCATACTTTGTGATCCACTGAGCATCATCCTCGTCGAGCAGTTGCCTACAAATTTCCAGCCCAGATAGCATCTACAAAGATTGTGTCTGTAGATTTTCAAGTTGGAAGAACGGGAATTCTCACACCGGTCGGTAATCTCGAACCAGTCGAACTTAGCGGTGTAACCATCAAAAGAGTCAGCCTCCATAATGCTGATTTTATCGCCAGCAAAGACCTTCATATCTGAGATTATATTCGATTACAGAGAAGCGGAGAGGTAATTCCGTATGTCGTTGGTGTTATTAGCGAACGTAGAACAGGAGAAGAAAAGCCGATTGGGATGCCGGACCAATGCCCTTCATGTGGAGGAGTGGTAATACAGGACGATATGCATTATTATTGTACAAACGATGAATGTCCTCAAAAATTAAAAGAGCAAATCACGCATTTTGTGAGTAAACAAGCACTAGATATCCAAGGAATCTGAGAGAGTATCATAGATGTCTTGGTTGATCAGAAAATTATCACAGATATCGCAGATATGTACCTGCTCACTGATCCCAATACTCAATTTATTCTCCGCAAATTCCCAGGATTTGCAGACAAGAAAGTTGCAGAGATGGTACATAGTATCGAAGCATCCAAGACACAAGCGTTACGAAGATTATTAAATGGTCTCGGTATTTCTCATGTAGGGAAAAAGCTTGCTCAAGACATAGAAAAACAAATGGCACAATTTCTCTGTGGGCTCACAGGTGAACCTCGTGTCCAAGAATTAATCAAGACTCTAACCAACAAAGAATTTCTCATTTCTCTGTACGGAATTTGAGATATCACCGTAGAAACTATCGCCAACTATTTCTTAGATAAATCTAAACAGAAACTCTTATATCGCTTGTTAGAAGCTGGATATCAGTTTGTCTGCGAAACAGGGAATCTTCGAGAAAAAGAGCATTTTAGCATCACAGGGACATTCGCAGTTTCTAGAGAAATCATCACTCAAGCCTTTCAAAAAGAGTGATATGTCTTTGACGAAAATCCTACGAAAACTACCAATTTTATGCTTATTTGAGACAAGGCTGGTTCTAAAAAAGAGAAAGCAGAATCTATGAATATCAAACTCTATACAGACCGAGAACAAATAAGGAAAGAATTCGCATTTTTGAATTCACTAAGCATCTCAGCACCTAAGAAACAAGCTCCACAAGTGAGTCAGCAATCATTGTTTTAAATAAGTATTGACATTTATATAGAAATAATTATATATTATACACCGATAATGGTAGGAGTAGGAACCCTACAGCCTCACTGTATTCTTTGAGGTGAATTGAGCTCTAATTGAGTTGTCTAGTTACTTCTAAGAGCCTGTTTTACAGGACTTTAAAACAAGTAAAATCTTGGTTAAGTAGTGGAAACCAGTGTCATTTCTGACGCTGGTTTTTTCGTTATGTAAAAATTTATAATCAATTAATCAGAGTGTTAAGACTGGATCGCCACACTGCCGTTCGCGATGACACAGAGATCCGTCATTGCGAGGAGTCGAAGGAATGAAGACGACGTGGCAATCCATCTAAGATCAGCTTAAATCTTTTCGAGAATCATTCATAGATTCAATGAGTTGAATCTTGTATTCTCTATTTCTAGATTTAATCTTTTTTTCTAATGCTATAGCTTCAATAATTGTTGGCAATTCAATAAACCAAACAAGTGTATTAAGATCATATTTAGCTGAGAATCAATCATATACTTTATTCTTATGTTCTAAAATTCTCTTTTCAAGATTAGAAGTGACTCAAACATATAATGTTCAATACGGTTTATTTGTAATAATATATACAAATCCTTTTTTCTCCATAATGTCACAAGTAAATAAAAAGACGCAGACTGGATCGCCACGCTGCCGCTCGCGATGACGAAGTTATCTCAAATAACTATCCTTCCTAAATTGCTCGATAAACTCCCTGATCACAATCGGATCAGTCAGTAAAATCCCCATTTCTCTATTGTTATCCATGCTGTTGGATGATAAATTAATACTAGAAAGTAATAGTAATTTCTCATCGATCAAGAGCATCTTCGCATGCAAATACGGTTTGCTAAACAGATGTAATGAATTTTCAAGCACTGGTAACAGTTGTTCATTTTGTGAAGTTTTACTGAGTTGAATTTTTACGTTTGAAATTCAAAGTGATTTCTGTTGTTCTTGAATCAGAGATAAAATGCGAGCATCATCGATGTACTGATTTTGAATGATAATAGAGGAGCGGGCACTACTAATCAGATGTTCAATCACACCTCTACAATTGATCGGACAAACCGCGAGATTAGGATGAATATCAGATTTAAGAAGAGGAAGACCAATTCGATCCTTATAAAAGATTCCACTGAGACTTGCTATAATCCCCGTATTCTCAGTAAAAAAGATATATTCGCGATTACCTACAAATGAGCTCTTATTGAGATTTGATGTTTGAACCAATGCGCCACTATCCCAAACAGCAAATTTGCTGTGCACATATTCAGTTTTCATTTGCTTATCACTTTTGATTTCAAATCCTGAATATCCAGAGAAATAA
>JBAXSM010000043.1:0-7586 GCA_037130715.1 Candidatus Absconditabacteria bacterium | reverse complement strand
TTTTGAGAGATAGAGAGACATTCAGTTAGATTCTCTTCACATTTTTCACAAGGTTTGACACAACCTACTTTACAATTTGGTCATTCTCATCTATATCATCCATCATCACATTGTTCATATGATTCACGAACTCCATTTCCACAGATTCCCAATAATCATTCATCCAAGACAGTATCTGCTGTACATCATGGAGCTGTAGAATTATCTACAAAACATTTAGCAGTAATGGTATTCTTGTTATTTTTTACATTTTGATAATCAGTTTCATTATATTTGCAGATATAACTCATACTTTTATCAATTTCAGAAGACCACTTTCCATTTCCACAATCAATTTTGAGCGCATGGGATTGTCCATCTTTTGTACTACAGGTATATCTCACTTCACCGTCATTGGTGTTGCTTTGATCACCTACAAGTACCAACCAAGCATCGCTAGTCAATGTACATGCATTTGTAGCACTTATACAAGCAGGATTATTGGTATCATTAGCTACACTACAAGATACTTTTGTGGATTGTGCTTCACTTGAAGATCCATAGACACAACCTGTTCCAAAAGCTCCTCATGCGTTTGCAGTTCATGCAACTGTTTTGTTTCCACAATTGATAGATATGGGTGTCCCAATTGGTGTGTTCTTACCAATACATGTTACTTGTGCAGTATTGTTTGAAACTGTTTTTGTGATTTCTTGACACGTAGGCGTAACGGGATTGACTATATCACCACAAGAAAAACTGGCTGATGCTGGTAAAGGAATCGGATTTTTATCATAATACAAATATGCATAGTTATTTGGATTGGCTACACATTGAACGTAATTTACTTTAAGCTTTACTCTAATAGTCATAGAACCACCTTGTCCAGCTTGTAAGCTAAATCCAGAATATTCAATGACAGTCTGTCCTTGTTCTATCTTGGTTCCACTAGTTGCATTAGCTATACTAATAGTGCTTGATACATATTCTACGGTATTTGCCAACACATCTTGTACCTTAACAAAATTAACTGGAATAGATGTTGTATTTGAAAAGTCGATTCTAAAATCCACATATTCTCCTGACAAATACTTGTGTGTAGTATCTCCAAGAAGTGTTTTTGTAAGTTTTAATGTACCCACTGTTGGAGATGTACATGTACTAGTACAGTGTCCAGGTGTTCAGTTGACAAGTGTACCTTCATCACATTGTTCATTATTATTTACGATCTTATCTCCACAAAATGGGGCATTCCCATATCCATAACAGTCTTTATTACAGTGTCCAGGTGTTCCATTGAGGGGTCCTTCATCACAATTTTCTCCACCAGCAAGTTCTCCATTGCTAGTAGATTTCCCATCAAAATATAATGCCCATCCAGAATTATCTACGGCAGTTCCATCATCCAAGATACCATCACCACATCGTCCTACGTAGATATTTATACATTCTTTATCAGTAAAAATAGTCGAACCAAATGTTGCATTAGAAGTTGTAAAACTAGGAACTACTTCTCAAATATTTAAATATTGATATTTGGTAGAATTATTGGAAGTCCCACTCTTAGTTTTTCTTGCAATTTGAAAGACCCATTGTGCTGCAACTCCATCTCTTTGAGGTCCATGATTGGTAATTAATGTCCCTGTTCATGGGTTTTGAGAAAAAGCAAGAACAGCATCGACACCAGCTGGTTTAATTTGTGATTTGAGTGCAAATCATCCACCATTTTGAAGACTAAGTGCTCCATATGGATTATAGAGAGATACCGCGCTATTATCAAATATTACACGCAAAATATCATTATTGTTTGCATCTCTTTTTAAGACATCACCAAAGGTCTGAGCAGGAGTTTTCCCTACATAAAAAGATTGAGAAAATGTTCCTCCGTTACAATTATTCTCTAGAGCAGGAGTTGTACTAGGAATTAGTTCCCATCCAAAAGAGACTCATATACTTAGTGTTAATAGACTTAACAAACCAAATGTTTTTTTCATGGTGAAATAGAAATGGGTAAAATTTATTTATCTTTACTATCTGAATTATTGTCAATTTGTCATGTTGTATTTACTCCCTCTGTCTTTCATGGAGTTGGTGCTGGTTGTTTTCCTGGTATTTCCACACTTCCATAATATTCTCCGGAGACACTTGATCAAGAGACATTAGGTTGTTGTGATACGCTTCCCATATAACTAGCTGCAGAGATATCACTGATTTTTTCTTTGGTGATTTCAATGTTTTGAATAGGAGCATCTTGGATTTCAATACTATCTATAGTTAATCCAAGAGATTCATTGACACATTCTCCTTTGAAATAAAATACAGGACTTGATTTTAATATAACCTTTTTTAAGGGGTTGTCAAGTATCAATGAGCCTTTCAAGAGAGGAATCAGGTTTGTTGTAGTTAATGCATTCTTCACTGCCTCATCTTTGATATTTGCTTTGATTGTTTCCAAGAGCAGTTTTTGTTGTGTTTCATTTTTCTCGAGCATACCAATTGTCCATGTTTTAGCTGCGTCTATATTGCTTGTAATAGGGTAGGTAGGATTTTTATCCTTCCCATTTAGATTCATTACTCTAGTATCGGCAGTGCTTACCAAAGATGCCTTTTTCTCATTTCCACTTCTATAAAATGCGGTATATCAGAAGAGATTAGGTACATCTACCCAGTTTTCTTTTGTATATCCAGTAGTATTCTTTTCTAATGCTGTTTTTCTGATAGTCTTGATTTCTTTATTTAGTCCATCATTACCTGTTTTGAGTGCATCAATAAATGGATATCTACGCAATCCAGTCTTCTTATCGACAGGGCTTCTATCAGCGAAGAATTTACTCATCAGCATAGGTTTGTTTGTCTTAGGATCTTTGGTAAATTTAGTTTCATAGGCAAACAATCATTTAAACTGATCCACAAGATAACGTTTAGTGAGATCATTATTTGGTTTATCCAATTCATCTTTTAGTGCTTTAAAATTAGGGTTACTCAAGATTCTACTCAAAACTTTACAAGTATCCTCGAGTTTGTCTGGTTTATCACAGAGTGCCATAAAGGTATGGAAGTCGGGTTTACGAACACCAGGTCTTACTCGTTCAAGATCTGCATAATGTTCAGGTTTCAATTCTCCGATAGTTTTTCAAATATTATTTGGTGTTTTAACTTCAAATGGTGTAGAAGATGTAAATTCAATAGGTTTCCCATTTACAAAACTTGTTCCATCTATAAAGCGGAGTGAGATGTTTGCTGGATTAGTATCTTTTTCCACAGAGAGGGTATATTCATCTTTATCAACTGTTTTTTTGAAGATAATAAACGATCCAGCGGTGATTTTAGCATCTTTTGGTGTGATAGTGATATTTCCAGGAAGCACATTTTTGATTTGTCCATTTTCAAAACAACTAACAAAGGCTGTTTTTGCAGTAGGATTATTTACAAAAGGACTTTCTGTGAGCATCTTTCCATCAGTATCTACTTTTTTTTCAGTAAGTTTAGTAATATCTGTCATATTTATCGCTTCATAAGCTCCTGTTTCTCTTTGACTAATTTTATGTATTTCATTTGTATCTGTATGAAGCACATTTAGAGGATTTCCATCTTCATATCTATCACTTCATATACACAATCTACGTTCTACACCATTTGGGAGAGCAACGGTAGTGGCTGAGATTCTCTTTACATCTCCGATAAGCAAATATTCTGCATTTCCCGCTGTAGCAGGGATATACTGTATTTCACTTTTAGCTTTATTGGTTACACGAATATTAAGAAATCTAGGAAGTGAAGTTTTACCTGTATTGATAATCTTGATTTTTCCTTTTTCTGCATTTGTTCCTTCTTCGATAGTCAATCCATCTGCAGCAGAGGTAGTAAACACAGCTGATAGATATTCAGCATATTTGCTAGGATCTTTTAAGTTTTTAATGTTATCCATGTTGTTTCCTTCAGCGATATCTCTTCGTTTAGAAAGAAGTTGAGCGGTATTGAGATGATATTGTGTTTTCCAACTAGAGATTCTACATCCCACATAGAAGTGGAAGAGTCCCAATCTTTGTTCTGTACCAGTAGGAGTACCATCATCAATTACATCAGAACTTGGAGTAAGTCCAAGATTAGTAGTATTGACACCGTCTGTCTTTCCTCAGTTTCATAGACTTGCGATAGTAATCGCTTTTGTCGTCATTCCAAATGAAAGTTTTGTAATATCTAATTTACCATGAAGATTCAACAAAAGATCTCATCTCCATTGTTCCATGTTTCCTGTTTGCATAATGCTAATCAACTCATTGATGGCCAATCCTTTTTTGCTTGCATCTAGACTATCCAATGCAGTCTTATTTGCTACCAAGAATTTTCAAATAGTTTTTGCATTTGCTTCAAGAAAAGCTCTGTTTGTAGATATAAATTTTTCATATGGTCATTTTTTGCTATATATATCAATTCTATCAATAATCTTTTCTGTGATTTTTGCGTAGTCACTAGTTTTAGCATCACTTTCAGATACCTTAAATACTAGGTTTGATACATTTTCATATTGTCTATTGATTTGATTAATTCCCATTACAGGATCTTTTTGCCAGTTAAATCCAGCAGATCCCTCAGCACCTACATTAAGGTCTTGAAGTGCTAATCAAGCAATAGCTCTTCCTTCTACGCCAATATATTCGGCATCAGCAACTTTATTTAATGGAGCATTGATGACTTTATTGTAATTATATTGTTCAGCAAGTTCTAAGCCAAGACCAAGAGTAAAATTAAGTCCCTTAGTTTCTCGGTTATATCATACTCCAGGACCACCTTGGACTTTCCATAGGGTCCTTCCACTTTCACTATGTCATTGTTTGATGAAATTTACAGGGATATGGATTCCATTTTGTGGAGCAAATATCGCTGCTGAAAGAGAACTAAGCGTGAGTTTTGTAAGATCATTAATAAATGCATTTTTAGATGCTTCATTAACAAATTCTTTTTTGATACCAGGATTGCGAATGAGTCCTTCTTGTGTATCGCTTCCTACAATAGTAAATCCATCTGCTGCATTCATAATCTGCATAATCAAATGTTCTCTAAGTTCTATTGCATCATAGTCCTTGAGGTTTGGATTTTCTCTGATGGCTTTATCGAAAGTAATTTCCATATTTCTTCTTCTTTCCCAAGTTCTTGAATTAACCATCTTTTGGATAGCTGTACCTGAAAGGGTGTCAGAAAGATTCGGTGTCAAGATATCACTTCCTCCATTCATTCTTTCAATAATAGTTCCGAAGAATGTTTTAAATTCAGGATATTTTTTGATAGTAGCGATGAGATTGGTTTCTGTACAGTTTTTGAGATCTCTATAGTTGTTAAATTCTGTTTTAAGATCATCTGTTGATTTAGTTCCATCAGCCAATATTTCTCCAAATCCAGGGTCTTGAACATCGATGTAGAGCATAATATTTTGAATAACTCTAGCTTTTCATTCCCCAGGATGTTGAATTTCTTGTACTCCGATAGCCTGATCAATAGTAAATCTAACCTGTGGTCCAGTGATATTACCAATATCTCATAATCCATTGGTTTCCTTATTTCTCTCTTTGCGATTTTTTACTCCCAAACTAAGAATTTTATCTCCATTGAAATCACAGAGAAAATCAAATGTAGTCCCTTCGGTAAGGAGATTTAAATTATTAATTGTATTTGCTGTTTCTATAATTCCTTTTTCAGTTCTAGTTTTAGCACTACCTGCACGACCAACTGTCTGAATGTCCTTCCAATCAGCTGTATTTAATATCTTAGTGATTTTACCAAGTTCATCATCCCATTCGAGCAATCCTTGAGTGTGTTCATAATTTATCAGACCAGCTTTCTTCATATCACTTAGATCTTTTCTTGTGATTTCTCTAGCAGGATTAAGAATTACTCCATTTTTAGTTTCTATAAAAATCTTATTGTCTTTTGCAGCAAATGAATATTGTTTTCCAGCTTCTCAGATAGTCCCTTTGGATAGTGTATTTATAATAGAAATAAACCCATTTTCTGGACTCAGATTAACCCCAAATACGTTATTACGCAAATCTTTTTTATCTTGTGGATCCAAAATATCATTCATAGCTTTTCTGATGTCCTTGTCTTTTTGGATATCATAGGTTTTAATATCTTTGTTTGTGTTGTTTACATCATAATTTCTTTCTGGATAAGCGCCTATATATGTAGATCATGAATAGTTATAGGTATTTATCTTCTCAGATGATTGTCCATCAAAAGGGAGATTGTTAGTACCATCTGTTATATTTGTATTGGTTTGTGAATTAATAATTTCCTGTTCTCGTTGATTTAATTCAAATTTATATCCCATTCTAGCTTGCTCTTGGACAGTTAATAGCTGGTTATCGACTTCTTGTACAATATTATGCGCAAAATTATTGAAAGCAGTGGTTGCTTGAGATTTGGTCATCTGTTTATCGGGGCTCCACTGGCGATACTCAGCTTCTGCTAAATCATCAATTGTGGCTAAGCTTTTATCGATACTTTCTTCGATAGTTATTTTTTTATCTTCAGCTGCTTTTTCTTTGACTAGTTTAAGTTTGGCTGCAGAGCCTTCAGGAGTATCTAGTGTTGAACTAAGGACGCCATTAGCATCTGCCGTAGTCCCTTTTATTTTTAATGTATTAACATCATCTATATTTTGGTCAATAACTGGGTTAATAGCTGTTTCTACCGCAGCAGAATCTTTGACTCATGTTGTGGTTGCCTCCACATATGATTTCAGTACATCATTTTTAATGTCATCTAATTTACTTCTTTCTATACTGCCTGAGTATAAAAGATTATTAAAATGATCATCCATTTTTTTTATGGATTCTTTTTTCTTATCGCTAGAAGTTACTTCCTTTTTTAAATCAGAAGCCAGCTTTCTAATCTCTAGTTGGACTTTGAGTTTCTCATCACGTTTGAGATCGACGACTTTGTCATTTTTTGAATCAATACCCATTTTCAGGCAATAAAGAGTAAAATATATATTATACTTCAATAGTAATCCAAATGAAAAAAAGTGCCTCAAAAAAGACCACTTTATAATAAGATCAACCACCATTTTTATAAAAAATATATACAATAATGAAATAAACGTCATCAGCATCAGCTTGATTTTTTTCTCCAAAAATGTACTCTCCATCCCAATGAATCTTTTTAGTTGCAATGTGTCCCTATGAATCTCTATTATCAATGAATTCCAGGTGCTTACTCAAGTATCGCAGCACAAAATATAGCACAATGACTTTCTATTGCGTATGATCAAAGTATCGGAGTAGAAACATTCGACGATGTGCGAGATAAAATAGAGGAGGGACATCTCGGTATTCTTCCTATAGAAAATTCCTATGCGGGAAGCATTCATGATAATTTTTATCATTTTATGAGGCATGACGCGAAGATTCTTGGTGAATTGACGGTCATAGTAAATCACGCTCTTCTAGCGAAACCAGGAGCAAACATAGAAACTATTACAGAGGCATATTCTCATCCACAAGCCCTGTCCCAATGTCACGATTTTCTCAAATCGCACAATATTCAAGACATGAGTTACAAAGACACCGCCGCAGCTGCTCAGCGAGTCTCACAGCAATCAGACACGC
>JBAXSM010000042.1:0-7867 GCA_037130715.1 Candidatus Absconditabacteria bacterium | reverse complement strand
GGCACTGTATTATTACATTCCTTGATTACGCGTAACTCAATTCCAATGAGCCCAATATCAAAGATTCTCCAACTGGTAAATTCCAGCACATAGATAGCAATCCACCACATCACAATGGCTGACAAAGATGTAATCACGGCTGGACTAGAATGTCCACCTGGATTTTGCACCATAGTGTCAATAATGTTTTTGAGCAAAAACGGAGTCACCATAGTAGTAGTGGCAGTGATTAGCCTAAAGAAGAACGCTATAAACGCATGCTTCTTGTACGACATGGTATGCCTCCGAAAATACTTCAGAGTCTGCTTAATCTGTCCCGAGTGTTGCGACATGGTAAAATATGTAAGAGAGTAAAAACCGAAAGAAAAGACGAATCCCGCTATGCGGGATAGTTATGACATCATAAAAGCTCTTCATTACATTCGACCTTTTTTTGTGTCATAACTAAAAACGCTATGAATAGCTGAAGTTCATAGCGTTTGAATATGTAGGTACAGCTCTTACTGACAAGGAAAGAAAATGTCCGACGCTATGAAAAAAGCTCCAAAAATCATTGGGTATTGGGCAAACAAGTTGTTTGTATCCACTTTTCTCATCGTAGGATGATAATTAAATAGTAAATCATTCTACTATGTAATACGAATGAAAACAGAATATGTGACAAATTTAATTTTTTATGACTTTCATATTGTTATTTCAGCATCTATTGACTTCCTATATAAAATACATATATACTATATTGAAATAAAAATACTTAAATCATATAGATATGACAAATGGAACTATAGGTAGGGTTGCGGTTCGATATCCCGATCGTATCAGGATTACCGCAGAACTAGATAAAGCATCTAGTAAATGGTATGGTATCTGTGATGAAATGCACAATGGTGAAAAAGTTATGACTGCATTCAAAATGAGACCATTATACGACACCGAAGAAGAGGCAAAAAAAGCTACTGATGATGTATGCAAAAAAATTATTGTCATATATCAATCTTGGCATGATAATCCTTCTTTATAAACTACATTTCAAAAAAGCTCTCCGTTTAAGGAGAGCTTTCTTGGTTTTTAATAGAAAATAATTTATAACTAAATTAAACTTACTCCAGTCATTTCTTTTGGTTGTGGAATTCCCATAAGTTTAAGAACTGTAGGTGCGATGTCAGCAAGCCCTCCTAAATCTTTGGATGCTTTGACTTGACCGTCTACGATGTACCAGAAAGGAACCAAATTTGTAGTGTGTGATGTCTTTGGTGCTTCAGGTGTTCCCATTTCTTCACAGTTTCCGTGATCTGCGGTGATCAAAAGATCAAATTTATTTGCTTTACAGAAATCAATCATTGTTTGAGTTGTGGCGTCCATCTTTTCAACTGCGTTGATAGCTGCAGGCATAATTCCTGTATGTCCCACCATATCTCCATTTGCGATATTGATGACAATGAAATCATAATCGGCACCGTCCTTGAGACATTCATCTATAATTTCTTGAGCTGACATTTGAGGATCCATATCATAGGTTGCAACCTTGTGAGAAGGGACAAGAACATCTCTTTCACCTGGATATACTATTTGTTGATTTCCATTGAAAAACTTCGTTACGTGAGCAAATTTTTCTGTCTCTGCTATATGGAGCTGGCGATATTCATGGGCTGAAACAACTTGACCAAGCGTATTAGCTACATCTCATGATTTAATAAATGTGAGACCAGTATATTCTTTGTAATAATTGGTCATAGTAGCTATATAGAGATTGCGAGTTGGCTTCGTGATAAAATTTGGTGATCGTGTCGGATATGTTTTGGCTAATGATTCATCTTGAGAAACCATAAGTGCCTGAGTCAATTGTCTAGCTCTGTCTGATCTGAAATTAAGAAAAAAGACAGCATCTCCATCCTCTATTTGTTCTCCATCCATAAAGTTTACTGGTGGTAAAAATTCATCAGTAAGTTCTCTAAGATAGGTCTTTCTCATATGTTCACTTGGTTTATCATTAGTTTGGAGTTGTCCAAAGGTAATTTCATCATATGCTTTTTGTATTCTATCCCAGTTATTGTCTCTATCCATACCATAATATCTTCCTGCTACAGATGCGATAATTACATGAGGATAGTCTTCTATAAAATTTTCTACTGCTTCCATAAAATCAGCTCCTGATGTAGGAGGAACATCTCTTCC
Source organism: Candidatus Absconditabacteria bacterium (assembly GCA_037130715.1). Taxonomy (GTDB): domain Bacteria; phylum Patescibacteriota; class Gracilibacteria; order Absconditabacterales; family Absconditicoccaceae; genus UBA5124. The sequence goes on along the minus strand of JBAXSM010000042.1, from coordinate 5,692 downwards.
ATCACTAAAGAAATGAAGATAAGTATTTACATCTGTTGGAAGTTGTTTGATAAGAGAATATAAGTGTGTATCTATAGAATGTACTCCACCAGATCACAATAATTGCAAAAGATGAAGATTACTCTTATATTTACGACAATGTTCAATTCCATCTATATATTCAGGAATTTTAACGAAGCTTCCATCGTCAAGCATATCTTGAATTTCAACCAGATTTTGTTTACTTATTCTTCCTGTACCAATTGTCATATGTCCAACTTCGGAGTTTCCCATTTGTCCTTCAGGCAGTCCTACTGCTCTTCCGGAAGCATCAAGTTGTGTATGTAATTGAGATAATAAGTTATGAATAGTTGGTGCTTTAGCTTGAATAATTGCATTCTCTTCAGGTGTTTTTGTATTAATTCCTACACCGTCCAATATAAAAAGGGCTACTTTTTGCATCAGGTATCACATTATGAAATAAACTTATTAGTTATCTACTAATGAGCGAGTATACAGTTTCGGTTTGAAAATACAAGGACTAGCTTTTTAATCAATCCCAGGTTCCTTTAATAATTCCAGAAATTATAGATCATCTTTGTTTTCCCTTAGCAAGGAGACAAGCTTTGGCTATCAATCGAGCTGGTTGACCAATAAATCATAACATATAAAACTGAATCTTTTCACGTAGGCTAGCAAATTTATGGACAAATAAGATTCTATGTTTGGATTTTTTGTATGCTTGAAAAGCATTTCCAATTCGAGCATCTTCGAGTTTGGTTTTGTCTCTCTCCATGTGGAAAATTTTGAGATTCTTAGATACGATAATAGGTACTCAATTTTTGTAGCATCCATACGTAAATGTCAGATCTTCATTTACAAAATCAAATCTTTCATCCCAATGATTCTTAGCAAAAACTGCCTTGGGAGCAAAGAGTGAATTACCGGAATACATCTGAATCTCCGCATACTCCCTTGCTCCCAACTCGCAAGCGATTGGTCTAGAATATCGAAAATTATAATGGGAAAATCATTGATTTTGGATTTTCCCTGTATGTCTATACATTAATGTAGGACAAAGCATGAGGTCTTTCTTATATTTTTTGTGATATATTGCATATAATTCTAATGATTTTTCAAAATAATCGGCTGAAAAATCTTCATCATCATCCATAAAAACAAGAAAGTCTCATTTAGCTTGATGAACGGCAAAATTTCTCATTGCACTCACATTGTGATGAGTAAATGAAGCATTGAGATTTGAGAAAATATGAATCTTTTTATCCAATCGTCCTGCTGGGATGTCTAGCTTTTCAATTCGTTCTTTATAGGATTCCTTGGTCATGATTTCATCAATCACAAAAATCAATTCAGCATCTGAGATGGTCTGTTGTGCAAAGCAGTGAATACTATGATTTATCTGGGAAACTGTTCATCTAGACTGAATGATTAATGATATCATTACTTCCTTGTTGGAATAAAATTCTCTATTATATTACCTATCCGAAAGCAATTTTCAAAGGATATTTGCTGTTTAAAAAAAATCCCGAACTAGTCGAGATTTTCTCTATATTTACATTGTATTGTCTTGGTTGCTTCTAGCTTCAAAATCATCTATATATTTTATTAAGTTATGATAGTATCTTTGGAAATTAGGTGATTGCGTATTTGTTCACTTTCATTCTTTATAATTAGCCACCCACTTTTGTCCAACGAAACACCCATATCCGTATTTGTATAAATACATAAAATCCAAAAGTGCTTCAAATTTATTTGGATAAATTATGTATCATTTATATTTACCATATTCTTTTTTTCGCATATATTGATATCCATTGCTAGACTCCTTGAGCGAAGTTATATTATTTGTAATATTTGCGATATTTGAGTCTCCATTTCAATGTTCTACAGATGAAAAACCATAAGCAATACTACTTATATGATACCACTTACACTTATTTCATTCCGTATCGTCTTTTTTATGAAGGCTGCCAGACATATCTGCTATAAATTTTTCCTCAACTTTTAGAAAAAATTCATCTCTAGATGTCCAACAATAATTAGCATAACATCAACTATACTCATCTCACGTCATGACATGTCATGACATCAAATCTGATGTTGTACTACCACTCGCACTCTCAACAAAATATTGTGGTAAGATTTCGAACATTTCTGTAGATAATAATGTAGCGAATGAGATTCATACTAAGGACACCAATCATAATGCTACAAAAAAAAGCTTACTCGTTTGGAAGGATCTGCTCGATCCCATGGTTAATTAATAACAGTTTAAACCGACAGAATAAATCTGTCTTTTGTAATGTTTTTTATTTTACTAAGCCAAATTTCTTTGACTACATCTGTGAGTATATGAATTCTCAGAGCAAAGTCAAGCGTAGTGTTATTCTATTGATTTCTGTAAGTGAAACACTACAAAAAATCATATTATTCTCTAACTCATACGCTATGATTATTGTATTTTTATGAGGATTCTTGATCCTCATCCTCCTCTACCATATTCTCACAACTGTCATCTGATTTGGTATTTTTAATGGTAATTTCCCTCAAATTCCCTCTTTATTGAGAGACTGAATTTGGATTTTTGGATTTATTATAAGTACACTTGCCTTTTGGAAACTCCTTCCTGGATATCGAAAACGCCGAAAACATGCTTGGCTTCGATTTGTCTTGTTGTGTCTATTCTCTATTTTTATTTCCTGGATCAAAGATAAATCATTTTACGATATGTTTGTATGATTTAAATATGGATTCCAATATATTTCTTTTTTTCTGATGGCTACTGTCTTAGGTTGGATAGCGGGCAAACAACATATAGCTGAACGTATTGAACGTTTCTTTAGACAAATACCGATTTGACTAACTATCGTGGTTGCGTTTGGGTTCTTATGGCAATGAGCTAAACTTTTATGGCCAAATTTGTTTCTTCATTTGGGATATGGACCATTGGATGACTTTCATTTCTGAGCAAATCCTCCTCTGTATTACCTTACGGGGTTATGAGGGACATTGAGATGGCAATGAATATTTGCAGGACCAAATAATTATTGATATTTTTTGATTGCATTTCTACCACTTATACTCCATGCATTTCCACTTAAATTGCATGAACGAAAATCGTGGTTTACAAAGACACATATACTAACACTTTGTATTAATATCCTTTGGATGTATGCTATTTTAGCTACTCTTTCCAGAACAGCTATAATAGGTGTCTTGGTAATCTTTGCATTAACACAAATAGATCGATGGAAATCTCACAAAAAGTGGGCGTATGGATTTGGTGCACTTGCGTTGGTTGGGTTAGTTTGATTAAGTATACTCAAAGGCAGCTCAACATTAGCCCATCTCCATGCCAAATTAGGAAGTTTATCTTATGTCTTCCAACATCCATTGGGATATGGACTATGAAGTTCTTGACCAGCTATTCATCATAATGGGACTATTTTACCAGAAAATTATTTCATTCAGCTCTTGATTGATATTGGTCGAATTGGATTTGCATTATGGCTAAGTACAATATTCTTCTGTGCAAAAGCATATATAAAAACAACGACTACACTTATCCGTAATCAGATAATAGAAGCTGGCTTTCTCAAAGCATATGCAATTGGATGTATTACATTATTCGTTATGTGAATCTTCCTTCATGTCTTTGAAGATAGTATGGTTAATTATTCTTTCTTTATCCTTTGGTGATTCTTTCTTGGCTATCTTCAAAGTAAATATATAACGCTCTCCAAAAGAGTTTAACTATGAATAAATAGTAAAAATATGTCATCACTATATATATTATTTTGTTTTTTTGTCATCTCTAGATATACCGCAAGATAATATGTCAATTCAAAATAACAAACAAAGAAAGCATTCTCTTGTTTTTGATATCCAAATTACTACCTACTAGCATAGACTTTTATATTTTATTAAATTATTATGGTATTCAAAAAAACTATTGCAAAAGCAACCCCTACAGTAACTGTAGAAACAAAGAAGATGGATGCGTGTTGCGCTTCCGGGAAACCTTGTTGTGGTCATCACATCGTAAAAATTGGGTTTATGGTTCTTACAGTACTTAATACTGTATTGCTTATAGCTCTTTTGGGTGGACAAGACAAAGCAGAATCTTTGAAAGTTGGTGGTGATGAAAACTACAAACTTTTGAAACAAATCTTCCTAACTGATGGATACAAAGCTCAACAAAAACAACAAATCGAACAGGCTCTTCAAATGTTTGCTAATCCTGAAGCTGCTAAACAACAAGCTCAAGGACAAGCTCAAGCTCCTGCTGCTCAACAACAAGTTCAACAACAAGCTCAACCACAAGTTCAACGTTAATAGTGGCTGGTTTTTTATACATTAAACAAAATATATGCATAAAGAAGGAAAATATGATATAGAAAAAATTGCATTGATTGGAATTGTTGGTATCAACCTTCTCCTTTCTTTATATCTTGCTTTCTTTAAAGCAGATGCAGTATGGTTAGAAACTCTCAAATCTTGAGGTAGTGAAAACTTTAATCTTGTGAGACAACTTTATAACAGCGATGCTTATAAAGCTCAACAAAAACAAACACTTGAACAAGTTCTTTCTTCTTTTGGATCTAAAGGGACTACTGGATGAACAGCTCAAGAAGCTGCTCCAACAACTGCTGAAACACCTAGTGAAGCTTCTACTTTGAGTCAAGATACTATCAAGTCAATTCTTGCTGGTGCTCATTTCCAAGGAAAAGAAGATGCTAAAATCGTTTTGGTTGAATACTCAGATTTGTTATGTCCTTTCTGTAAGAGACATTACAATGACCAGACAATGGAAAAGGTTGTTCAAAAATATCCAAATGATGTAGCTCTTGTTTTTAAAAATATGCCATTACCACAACTTCATCCTACAGCACCTAAGTGAGCTCAAGGGCTTTACTGTGCAGGTAAGTTATGAGGTTCTGATAAATACTATGCATATATGGCAGAAGCATTCAAAGCAGAAGAGTTTACTGATACAAGCGTTGTTGATATAGCAAAATGACTTGGTTTAAATACCACTCAATTTACTGCATGTTACAACGATCAGGCAACAAAAGATGCTGTAGATGCTAGTGTTAAAGAAGGAAATTCTCTCTTTGGAATCAATGGTACTCCAGGAAATGTTGTTATCAACAGAGAAACTGGGAAATACGTTGTTGTAAATGGAGCATATCCATTTGAAAAATTTGACACTGAAGTAAGTGCACTTCTTAAATAAGGTTAACAAAAACACACACATACAAAACACACATAAAAAAGAAAAATCCTTACGTGAATAAGGATTTTTCTTTAATCTGTATTTTTATGATTATATCTTAATGATATATGTTTCTTTACTTTCTTTTCTACAAGATTTAGGTTTAAATACTTTGATATTTGCTCATCCAAAAATCTGTTTCAACTGTGCTATAAATTCCTGAAATCATGGTCCCATAAATATTTTTATTACAAATTTCCCATTGGGTTTGAGAATAGTTTGATACATCCATAATGTTTGTTCTATGAGTCCAATAGATCTCATTGCATCCAAGTCTTTGACTCATGTCGTATTTGGAGCCATATCCGACTGAATAAAGTCTACCTGTTCAAGCTTATGCTCTGCAAGAATAGCTTTGACTGCATCTTGATCTGTAATATCTTGTTGGTAGGTAGATACACCTGGAAGATTAAGTTC
>JBAXSM010000041.1:0-8470 GCA_037130715.1 Candidatus Absconditabacteria bacterium | reverse complement strand
CATACACATACATTACTTACTCAAAGTAGCGGTGTATTTGGACTCAAAAGTAAACCGGTTAATTGGAGTCAATATTCTGGTAATATTAGTATAGATTGCGTTGTTGCGCTTCAACGTAGTGGTTTGGTTATTATTGAAGTTAATGCTGTTATGGATCTTAATCCTGTGGTTTCTACAGGAGTTGCTTTGACGGGAGCAAGTATTACAGGTCAAGTTGTTACGGGACAATCTATTACTGGTCAAACAGTGACTCCGCTTGCTACATGAACAACACAAACAACGCAAGTTACTTCAGTAGTTTCAACTACTTCATCAAGTATAAAAAAATCTCTTGTTGTTCAAGAAGGATTAGAGCAATTTCCTGTAACTATTTGAACAGGTACCCTATTTACTTCATCTAGAGGACATAGTATTTTGTTTCCTTCTAAGAAAATATCTTTCCAATCTATTACTATAGCTGCTACAGATTTTGGTATCAAGTGATTACGTTGTTATTCTCAGATTAATGTAGTGGACTACGCAAATAAATCGCAGCTTACTACAGCGCCTGCAGTTAAGATTTTTGAATGTACAAATAAAACTACAACTGTACCTAGTCAGTTTGCATCTATTACATTGGATGATGGTAGAGTATTCTTGATTGAAGCTACTAATCCAGTATGGGGAACGTTTGCTAATGCAATTGAAATTACCGCAATTCCTACAGCTAATTAATTTAGTCTATACCTCACGTTTTCGAAATCCATAATTCATTTCATATTCAAGACTTATGGTTTCTTAAATCGGTGGTATAGATAAACGATACCAAAGCAAACAAACTACAGATTCTTTGGTTAGTTTATCATAGATAATACATTACATATTCAACGTTCTTTTTGGGAGATACTTTGCCTTCTGCGATGTATCTTCTAAATCGAGTTCTTTGTTTTTTTGCAAGATGGTGAGTGTTTCTCTTTAGGAGTTCCTCACTTTTTTCTTGATCGTATTCTCCCTTGAGGTAACCGATAATTTCTTTGTAGCCAATCCCTTGCATGGATTGAAGTTCAGGTTTGTATCCTTTATCCAAAAGTCCTTGAATTTCTTCAAGTAAACCACTGGTAAACATAGTTTTAATTCTGGCATTTATTCTTCTGTTGGTTTCTTCTTTTTCTCTTCGGAGACCCATCAAGAGTATTGGTTGGTCGACGTCTTTTTGAAAAAATCCTTCGGTTTTGGTCTTCCCTGTAGTCTCAAATATTTCGAGTGCTCTGATAATATATCTCACGGAATTTGGATGATGTTTGGCAGCTTCTTCTGGATCAATGTCGTTGAGTCTCTTCCATAGAATTCCAGGTTCTGCTTTTTCTTCTGCTTCTAGTTTATCTCTGATTTCTCGATTTGGAGCAGACTCAGGCATAGAAAAATTTTTGTATAAGGTATCAATATATAATCCAGTCCCACCTACGATAATAGGTAATTTCCCTCTGGATTGAATCTCGAGAATTTGTTTTTGTGCTGCTTCTTTCCATTGTCCAGCTGTATAGCTTTCATCTGGATTGACGATGTCTATTTGATGATGAGGTATTTTTTCTCTAATATCCTTCGATATCTTGTCTGTGCCAATATCCATTTCTCTAAAAATTTGTCTACTATCTGCAGAAATGATCTCACTAGGAAAATGTTCTGCCAAAAGTATGGAAAGTCTACTTTTCCCCGTTGCTGTGGCACCTCGAATAATGACTATTCCATTAGGATTTTGTGTATAAAAATTGCCTACTGTTTTTATAGCTTCAGGCAAAATTGCATCTACTTCCATATGTGAACTCTAGAATAAAATTAGTGAATAGCGTATTTCCCTGGATTGAAAAATGGGAAGGTTGAACACCCAGTATTTATACACATCATCTTGGCTATTTGAGGGGTTTCTTTGTTGAGAATTTGCATACTTCGAGTTTCTTCAAAAGATTTTCCATCCAAGAGTGTATAAGAAAGTTTATAGCTTATGGTTGGATTTTGTTTTTCATCGTTTTGAATGTCAGATACCACAACTCCATTTGCCGTCAAATTTCTTAGAAATCTTTGTGTTCGTGTCTTGCTAAAATATGCTTTGAATAGCTTAGATCCTCTGAGTGATGTATTGATATTTGGATAGATTTGATCTATAGTGCCTTTGTTGAATGCTTCATAAAAACTTGAAAGCAAAATCATTTCTGTCGATATTGCCTTAGGTTCTTCGGTGTTTATATTTCCTGTATTTTCATTTCCTGTTGCGATATCATTAGTTTCTGAGATACCGGTATCCTGATCTTCAATTGATGTTTCAATCGTTGAAGGTGGGGTATTTGTGATTTCTTGTTTTTTTTGAGAAAAATAGAGAGATGTCCCAAAAATACATAAAGAAAAGAGAAACATTCCCAAAATAAAGGTATCCTTTTTTTTGCTTTCTTGTGGTATAGTTCTTTTGGAAATATCTTTAATATCTGATAAATTTGGTAATACTATAGTTTCTTGGACTTTTTTGGGTCTTCATGGTCCGCTTTGCTTTATTTTGGGTTTTTTGGAAATGAATGCTGTCTTTGGTCTTCCACGAGATTTTTTGGTCCCTGTTGTTGAGTTTGCTATCATCTCTTGGTGGATAAAAACATAAAACATTACTATTCTGTCTATATTGATTTTATAGCCCTATTGCAATTGATTTTTCGTCCAATAAATATGTCTTTCATAAAAAAAATCGCAAGCCTATGCTCACGATTCTTCCTTGTATATATTCCAGCTTATTTATGTTGAATTGTATATTCGTATCGATTACTAAACGCAGTTTGGTATTGATCATAATTGTCATATGATCTACTACTATCATTATTGAGTATTTTACCCATTTGTGTTTTGAGATTGTCTGACATACTTTGTCGAGTTGTATTGTACCTTAGATTTGAAGATCCATTTTTGAGAGAAGTAATAGAGCTATTCCATGAATTATAGATATCTCTAATAGTATCTAATTGAGATGATGTGAATCCATAGGTAGAAGATGAAGAACTAGAATATCCATCTACAGATATCGTCTTTTGTGTGTAGACATTAGAACTTGTATAATCGGTTACTGTGATTCTATATTCATAATTTTTTTTGAAAGATATATACGTATATGCTGAACCATTTGAAAATGTTGGTGTACTATCATCTATAGAATAATATGTAGAAGATGTTGTTGTAGTCCAACTATCTGAAGAAGAACTTCTGTATGCTACAGTTATTTTAGCATTTTCTCCATTGTAGTTTGAAATTGTGTAATTTGAGTAATCACGAGCTTTTATAGTTAGATATACGCTTTGATTTGTGCTTGGAGAACTATCATCAGTTGTTATAGAAAAGTTATCTATATCACTATTTGAAGAGCTAGATGAAGATCCATTCATATAGATAATTTGTTGGCTATAGACATCTGAGTCATAGTCTGTGACAGTAATTTTATATTGGTAATTTTTCTTGAAGGTGATGTACGTATATGCTGATCCATTTGAGAAGTTTGGTGTATCATCATCTATAGAAAAATAGCTAGAACTTGTTGTTGTGGTCCAAGAATTAGAAGAAGAGCTTCTGTAAGCTATAGTAACTTTGGCATTAGATCCATAGTAATCAGTGATTGTATAATTTGAGCTATCACGAGCTTTGAGGCTGAGTTTAACCTCTTGATTTGTGCTTGGAGAACTATCATCTGTTGTAATATAGAAGTTATCTAAATTGCTGTTTGAAGAGCTAGATGAAGAGGATCCGTTCATATAGATAACTTGTTGGCTATAGACATCTGAGTCATAGTCTGTCACGGTAATTCTATATTGGTAATTTTTCTTAAATGTGATGTACGTATATGCTGAACCATTTGAGAAACTTGGAGTATCATCATCTATAGAAAAATAGGTAGAAGATGTAGTAGTGTTCCAAGAACTTGAAGAAGAAGTTCTATATGCTACAGTAACTTTCGCATTAGATCCATAGTAATCAGTGACTGTATAATTTGAGCTATCACGAGCTTTGAGGCTGAGTTTAACTTCCTCATTTGTGCTTGGAGAACTATCGCTAGTACTTATAGAAAAGTTGTTTAAATCACTATTAGAAGAGCTAGATGATGAACTATATCCTACATCAAATAATTTAGTTGTGTAGATATTAGAATTAGTATCATCGTAGATAGTCAATCTATATTCTCCAGAATTTTTAAATCTCACGAGGTCGCTAAATGAATGTACTCCATCATCATATGATGTAAATGTGTAATATGTTCTACTTAATTCGTACGATGAAGAAGACGCATATACCCAAGAAGAACCAGATTTCTTTTCTACCTTAAATCTCACTTTCCCATCATAGTCAGTGATTGTGTAATTTGAATAATCGCGAGCTTTAACGCTTACATCAACTCGTTGATTTGTGTCTGGTGAACTATCATCACTTGTTACATAAAAGTTATTAAGATCACTGTTTGAACTATAAGAGTTAGATGAAGAAGATCCTACATAATATATTTTTTGTGTATATGCATCATTGTTGTTGTCAGTTACGGTGATTTTATATTGGTAGTTTTTTTTGAATGTCATATACGTGTATGCTGATCCGTTTGAGAAATTTGGAGTAGTGTCGTCTATAGAAAAATATGTAGAACTTGTTGTAGTCGTCCAAGAATTTGAAGAAGAACTTCTGTAAGCTATAGTTACTTTGGCATTGGATCCATCGTAATCAGTAAGGGTGTATCCATTACTATCTAAGGCTTTGAGTGTGAGTTTAACTTCGTTATTTGCTGTAGGATTTGAATTAGAAAGAGCAATAGAGAAATTGTTTATATTGCTATTTGAATAGTTAGATGAACTTGAAGAATTTGAAGAACTAGATTCACTAGTTGTCCATTCTTCGTTTCTAAAATCATAATACCATTGTGGGAATAGCCATTTTGAATCACTATTTGGTTTATTATCCCAATCACTAGGTGTTTGATCTCCTTGTTTAATAAAAATCTTGATACTTTCGCTATCTAAATTACTTACATTGAATGTCCCACCATTACAGTTGAGGTCCAGATTTTGTCTATCTGGAAGAAGAACTCCACATCGAAGTGTTCCATTTCCTTGTGTAACATTTGTAGTTAGCTTAAAAGTCTCTCCACTAACCTTTACAATATTTACACAAACATTCCCATTGTTGAAATCTACATTTCTACAAGAACTGGCAAATGAATTTGTCCCAATTGTTGCTGTTCAAGCCAAAACAACGAGTGTCAAAAGAAGTTTTTTCATGAAGAAAAGATAGTGATAAAATTATCTATAAATATACTATACTCATTTCTTGTGGTTTGTCAATCTTTTTGTTTTGAAATAGTCTTTCTTTTAGTACCCCAAAAACCTACACTCATAGCGTATATATTTATCCTTTAATTGCTACTCTTATGCATATCGTTATTGGAAGGTTTCTCAAGTTCTTTTTATGGTTTGCATTTGCTGTACTTCTTGGATCTTTTTTGGTAGGATTTGCTAAGTTTGGCTTCCAACCAGGTTTATATATTCAATATCTCAATGGTATTGAGGCTAAACAACTTTGGGGTGCATGATCAGATGATCACTCATGAGCAAGTATTTCTGGCGATGTTGTTCAGCTTTCTGGTGATTGAATATATGACCCAAATGTAGATGCTGGATTTTTTGCACAATCATGAGTACAAACTTCTGGTGGTGTAGCCACTGGTACCGAATCATTTGGATTTATCAAAGATACGCAAGATACGTGAACATCTGTAGATACCAAAGCTACGCTTATAGAAACAGGAAGTGTTGGTACGTGAAATACATGAGATAAAATCAAAAATTTACTTAATTTAGTTAAATCACGCGAAAAATAAGAATGGCCCTCATTATTTTTGATTCCGATTTTTCCTTACTTGAAATCCCAGCACATACAGTTTCTTCTGTAGGTAATTTTTTTGTTGGACAGACAGGGAAGAAGCAGATTATTGTCCATGAAGGAGCGACATTGATGTATCTTCCAATTTTGGTAGAGAGTAGTGTCGACTTTGAGATTATTTTGGATGGAGTGGGAGCAACAGTGATTTGCTCTGGTTTCTGAGTATCTCAAAACGACAGTGTGAAGTCTCAGTGTCTCGTTCGTTTTTTAGCATCCAAAACGACAGCAGATGTTCAGTTACTCTGACTTCCAGGGACTGCTGAATGTCGTTTGGAGTGAGATCTCGATATCGCTGAATCCATTGAATGAGTGACGTCTTCCCTCTATCAACATCAGCTTGTTCGCGGAGATGGTGCTGTCCATATGGTTGCGCTTCCCAAGTTGCATGTCCGCTCACATCAGGTTAAAGCCTGACATGGCGCAAGTATTCATCAATTAGATCCTAAATATCTCTTTTATTTGATGGCGAAGTGACTGGACTTGGAAGCTGCTCAGCATCTTGTGATTCGTGGACAAATTGAGCATCTTATAGATCGTACACAACTCACTGAAGATGAAAAAACTTTGGTTTTCGAAAAATTATCTCCTTTTATTGGCGCTTAGTCGACATTTGAAATATACATATTGGACGCGCCGTGTTCGCGTCCCTACATCGGACGCAAGATATTGCGTCCTTACGAATATGTTGTATGTCGATCGAGAATTTAAACATCTATTATTTTAAATTTTAAATTAATTTCTATGATTGAGAAATTTCGTTTATTATTTGTATTACTTGATTTGGCGTGGAATGATGAATATATTGCTGTGGCACAATGGATCGTAGATCATCCAGATACTAAGATTCTGGCTTCTCATCCCTATGAATTTGCGTTTCAGGGATTTGCAAAGTATGTGGCTGGGAACATGAGTGAGGAAGATTTTTTGGCATTGGGAGATATCTCTAGTTCCCAGGTGTTATGAGCTACATCGCCTGTGAATCCTGCATTATTTATGCGTAGCGTGGCATATGGAGTGGCGACTGAACCTACTACCTATGCTAATTCACTGATCGTGGTTGCCAAAGTTCCAGGATTGTCTATTGATTCGTTCGTACAAAAACAGATTTCTGCTGTAGGTTCTGCTATTTTCCTTATTTAATTCCCATTGTTGAAAAGCTTGCTTTTTTCGGTGTGTTTTCTATACTACGCACTGATACAATCTTTCATTTATTTTTTCTGGTGTTGCCATGCTTATCGATCTCGCAGCTGAATATGAACCTGAAAAAAAACAATTTCTCCGTGATCTTCGAGAAAAGATAATTTTGCAGTTGGCTGCAAATCATGACCACAAAAAGATTTTCTCATTTTTGAATAAAGTGGGAATTATAGATATCGATGAAAAAGAAAAAATGGTCTATGTTGGAGTGTCCAATGAATTTGTCCTTACTCAGGTCAAAAAGTTTTTTGGAAAGCCTATCAAGGATGCAGTTGTCTCTGTCTATAATCCTCAATTTTCTGTAAAAATAGTAACGTATCAGCCATTTCTTAGTGGAAGTGATTTGCTTCTTGATCTCAAAAAACTCCTTCATGTAAAACAAGATCCACAACAAGAACTCATGACAAAAGAGGAAATGACTGCTAAGTTGTCTGATCATTTTGGGATTCTTTTTGATCCTATTTTTAGATTTGATACCTTTGTGGTAGGTTCTCATACAACTATTGCTTTTTCTGCAGCCAAAGCTGTGGCTGAGCAACCAGGTCATTCCTATAGTCCCTTGTTTCTGTATGGAAATGTTGGTCTTGGGAAAACTCACCTTATGCAAGCTATTGGAAATGAAATTATGATCAATTTCCCAGCTAAAGTTGTGGTCTATTTGCCAGCGACTAAATTGATTGATGAAATCATCTGAGCAACGAGAGCAAATAAACTTCCTAATCTCTACAAAAAATTTGAAGAAGTAGATGTTCTTATGATTGACGATATTCAGTTTTTGGCAGATAAAGAAAAGACACAAGAAATTTTTCAGACGATCTTCAACGATTTTCAACAAGCTAAAAAACAAGTTATTTTGTCTTCAGATCGTTCTCCCAAAGAATTGATTCATATAGAACCTAGACTCAAAAGTCGTTTTGCACTTGGATTGGTGGCGGATATCAAAGCTCCTGATTTTGAGACGAGAATTGCTATCTTACAGACAAAATTGGCTGTGAAGTGAGAAATGCTCGATACACAACTGCTAGAATTGATTGCCAAACATATCAAAGATAATGTCAGAGAACTTGAATGAGCACTCAATATTCTTCTTACGAGAAAACATATTTTCCACAAAGAAATTTGAGAAGAGGATGTGGTGGAATGTTTGAAAACATTGGGATACAATTTGGATATCAATACTTCTGCATTTAATGCACCTCAAAATACCAAGAGTATGCTCAATTTCTGACAGCTTGTAGATATGGTTGCTGAGTATTATGGAGTAGCTGTAGCGGATCTCAAATCAGATTCTCGCAAAAAGGAAATCACAGTATGTCGTCAATTATTGATGTTTTTAGCAAAG
>JBAXSM010000040.1:0-8544 GCA_037130715.1 Candidatus Absconditabacteria bacterium | reverse complement strand
GTTATCAGCACCAGCACCGATAGCAAAATATGTCCCAGCTTCTATATAATCAGCAATGATAGTAAAGTCAGCTTCTTTTATGTTTGGTTTAGATGGTTTTACAACGATAGTGTGGTCTACAAGTAAGGTAATATCAGCTCAAGCATTATTTAAGAAATCAATCAAATTTCTCACATGTGGCTCAATCGCAACTTGGTAGATAGTAATAGTATAATCAAAATTATTTGAAAATGCCAAATAGGTAATCAAAGCTTCTACAGCTGTCACAGAGAATCATTGGAGCATAATATTTTTCTTAGGTTTCCCAACGACTTCAAACGTCTTAAATTCCTCATCTGTGATTTTGATACCAGCTTTTATAAGTGCATCATCAAACATATCGAGAGGTCTTTTTCCAATGCTACAACCACCACTTCCGACAAATTTAACCTTTCCATATTTGATCAATCCAACAGGAATCAACAAAATAGATGCCCTAAATTTAGTCGCAGCTTCAGACGTTAAATCAAAAAAATCAGTAGAAGTCTGGAACGCTTGATTAGCCAGATTTTCCATAGCATTTACATCCTTTATGTTTGGTTTATTGTGTAAGTTTACTTTATTATCTAAGATATAATTGGCAGCTACAATAGGTAATGCAGCATTTTTACTTCATGAAATTTGTACTTCACCTTTGAGATTTGGAGAATACGAAATCTTGTACATAGATTACTACAAAGACTAAAAATATCATATATTCTCTATATATATCTTTTTCTTACACTATTTCAAAACAAAAACAAAATATCTTTTTATAAAATCAAAAAAGCCTGCTCTTGATCAGAGAAACAGACTTTATTATATATGTATAAAAAATAATTACAAGACAATAACTCCTTGAACTAAGGCATATACCTGAAGAGCCAATACGGCAACCAAGATTGGTAACCCAATACGAAGCAAAGAAACTTCGAGTGCAATAGCTTTAAGAAGCTCTTTTTCCAATTTTTCCATCTAAATATGAAGACTAATAAGTAAAATATACATCTATAGTTTAAACAAATATGCATATTTGTCAAATTTTGAGGGACTTTTTATCATAAAACCCAATTTTGCTCAAATTTTTATCTTGTTTTCATCGACTAAAAGCATATCATAATATATAAAACAACTTTTATTTTGTGTAGATAGTATATGAAGATATCAATTGGGTTTTCCGGAGCAGCTGGAACATGAGTAAATACATCAGGATTATTATTGGGACAATTATTAGCTAGTAAGGGATATTCTCTCTTAGCCGATAAAGAATATGCATCTATAATTAAGTGAGATAATAATAATTTTTTTCTCTATATCTCTGATAAAAAGGAAGAAATATTCATTACTAAATGAATTGATTATTTTTTCGCATTCGATGATTACTCAGTAACTAAGAACCAAACAATATATGATTTCAAAAATATCTATAATGTCAAAGAACAAACAAGCAAACGTAAGAATGTATTCTGTTTTTGAGCATCTCTGAAACTTCTAAGTATCTCTCTAGAAGAGGGAATTGCGGCACTCAAAACACAATTTTCTCCTGAAGCTCTCGATGAAAATGTAATCGAACTTACAAATGGATATGCATATATGCAAAATATATCAGATTTTAATGCTTCTCCTATAATAGATACACCAAAGACACTGATGTTTGGTAATGAATGTATCGGAAAATGAGCTATGGAAAGCGGATTAGATTTCTACTCAGCATACCCAATGACTCCAGCAAGTTCACTTATTGATGTAATCACTCCCGATCATCGTGTGACTTTTTTTCAATGAGAAGACGAAATTGCAGTAAGTATGGCGATGCTCGGTGCAAAATATGGTGGGAAAAGAGCAATGTGTGGAACAAGTGGAGGAGGATTCGCCCTTATGACAGAATCTATTTCTTTCTCAAATCAGGCTGAAATTGGAGGAGTATATGTCTTAGCTCAACGTGATTGACCAAGTACAGGGACACCTACATTTACAGGACAAGGAGATATTGCCTATGCGCTCAATGCAAGTTTCTGAGATACTTTGCCTATTGTATTAGCACCTTCTACATTTGAAGAAGCATATACATTTGCTGGTAAAGCACTCAACTGGTCAGATACTTATCAACATCCTGTGATTATGCTCACAGATAAACAACTTTCAGAATCATACAAAACTATAGATCCTCAAAATCTCAAAGCAGAGGCTATCAATAGAGGTAAACTATATACACCAACAGCAGAGGATAATTATGAAAGATATAGTATAGCAGACGATGGAATTTCTCCAAATGCAGTGCCAGGGACAGCAAATGCAGTTTCTATGGTGACTTCTTATGAACACGACACGTTTGGATCAACAAATGAAGAACCAGTGATGAAAGGACAAATGGAAGATAAAAGACGTAGAAAAGCTGATACATTTATGAAGATAGAATTTAACGAAAATTTCTATGGATATGAGATTATCAATCCAGAAGCAAAGAAATTTTTCATCACACTCGGAGCAAATAGATATGTATTAGAATCATACATCAAAGATCATGCAGACGAAAATTTTGGTTTGATTGTTATCAAGGTACTACAACCATTTGATGCGAGACTTGCAACATTTTTGGAAGAGAAAAACACTCAAATAGAAAAACTTATCTTCGTAGAAATGAATCCATCTGGTCAGATGGAACGTCTAGTCACAGAACAATGTAAACTCGCAGATAACAAACGAAATGGTAAAATTACTCATCACAGAAAATATACACTCTATCCAATATTTGAAGAAGAATTGATTAATTTCTAAATTTTACCCTTTACTCTAATATCAAAATGAGACATAATCTTACCAAAATACAACGATGCCCAGGATGTGGTGATTATTTGATCCATATGGCTATCAAACAAGCTATTCAAGAGCTATGAATTCCTAAAGAAAAACTCGTTGTAGTTACATGAATTGGATGTAATAGTAAAATGAGCCAATATCTCGACTGTAATGGTGTAGAATCCCTTCATGGTAGAGGAATTCCTTTTGCGACAGGAGTAAAACTTGCAAATCCTGAACTTACTGTAATCTCTTTGTCTGGAGATGGAGATTCTTATGGAATCTGAGTAGGTCACTTGATTCATGCATCTAGAAGAAACCTAGATTTTGTACATATCACAGCCGATAATGAGAACTATGCACTTACTACAGGACAAGCATCACCAACCACACCACTAGATATCAAAACCAGATCTACACCAGAGTGAAATAGAGTTCAACC
This sequence comes from Candidatus Absconditabacteria bacterium, assembly GCA_037130715.1. GTDB lineage: Bacteria > Patescibacteriota > Gracilibacteria > Absconditabacterales > Absconditicoccaceae > UBA5124. The sequence continues at coordinate 5,285 of JBAXSM010000040.1, read as the reverse complement.
TATGCATCCGATCGAATTAGCTAAAGTGGCTTGATGTGGATTTGCTGAAATGGTAATAGATAAAGATATCAAGAAAATGAAGGAAACTATCATCGCAGCGATTAAATATCCATGATTCGCTCATATCAATGTACAACAAAATTGTCCTAGTTGGAAAAGATGGTAATATATAAGAAAAAATCAAAATAAGAGAAAGACCTGATCAGCTGATCAGGTCTTTTATAAATATAAGAAGAGAGACTATTAGAAGTTTTTTAAGAAATTAATGATTTGCATATATGATTTTCTCGCACTTCATGTTGCACTAATAAATCATACATTAATTTTTGCTTTAAGATTCACAAAGAATTGTTTATATCACTCTTCGGTGAATCTAACCACAGAAAGATACTTAGTAAGAACAGTCTGAAGCTTATCACTAGTTGGCTTACATTCTCCTCTAAAATAAGACCATTCTTCACATTGTGAACCATCAGAAAATGTACACATTCCATATTGACCACCTGTGCCATCAATCATCTGTAATGTCCCAGAATTATTTACACAATTTACAGAAGCTGGATTTGGCATACCGATTGGTTTACTTACTATTGGATTTTCTTTAGACCATTGAAATGTATGACCAGCTATTGTAGTAATCATCATATGATTTCCTCCATCAGTAGAGAATTCAAATGTAGCTCACGAAAGATCAAAAGCTGATTCATAAGTAGCTAAATCACCCATACATGCCATTTTTGTACTCATCATAGGTCATACTAGAAATTTATTTCCTTCTACACTATATGATCCATTGAAGATATTACATACATGAGCAGAAAGAGTATCATTTTCAAAACTAATATCAGCACCAGTAGCTACTTTAGTATCAAATGATTGGATATTCCATGTTGTTCATGCCAAAATACCAGATTTACATTCACCAGTATACAAAAATGTAGCAGATGTATTAGATCTCATACTACAAGCATTACCAAATGTTTGATGTATAGGATTGCAAGGAGCTTTGATACATTGAACTTGAACAGATGCACAGACAGGCATATATTCCATAGTACACATAGTAGGCTCATCGGCAGCAAAAGTTTGAATACCAATAACAGTAGCACCAATTACAACAGAAAGACTCATAAGAAAAAAAACACGTTTCATTAAGAAAAAACAAAAAATAAAATAGATAACTTTGATAGTATATTTTAGAAGAGAGAATACAAGCGAGGAAGACTTGACATTTAAAAACGAATACCTATAAAAAAGACACAAAAATAAAAATATACACATATGAAAAAAGACAAATTTCATTTAATTGGACGACTTATTTTAACTGTTCATCTTAATAAACACTTAGGTGTAATCACTGATGATATAGAATATAAGTTTAATGAAGTATCTTACAACAAAAAGGAGAAAACACGAAGAAATCTCCACATTGATGAATTGGAAAAGCAAATAAAAGTCCTAGATTTAGATGACGATGATGAGACTCCTATTCACACTTTTGAAAAGGAACATATTGCTTCCATTATCTGCAATGGAAAAGAAATCTGGGATAATGAAAGCCAAAAAATCACAATTTAAGATTTTACAAATCACTAGAAAAATCGCAAATGGTTCTATTTGCGGTTTTTTCTTTCTTGTTTTTTCTAGAGTTTTCGATATAAGGTAATGCTTTAGTTTGATTAAAATCATGAAACAATATCTGACTCCCATCAAAGTAGGAAGTTTGAATGATGTCCGCATTGGATCTCATATTGTTTTTGAAGAAATTGACGAACAGGGGAATCTCCATCAATGTACATGATTGGAATATATTATTCAAATAGAAAATATGACTGTGGTTGACAATCACGATCGTGTCTTAGAATTTTGGACCAAATGATTGCCAGTGATTCATATAGATCAGCATACAGATATGCGTCCAGTAGGGGACGGAGTCAATGTAGGTAATTTTCTTCGCTACGCACTGGATACAGGATTCATCCCTGGATCCACTCAGATTAATACAGAATATTCCTTACTCAATTTCAAAGTACCAGAACATCCCTATATTCTCGATATCGATCTCGATTTCCGGGATCCAGACATGAGTATCGAGGCCTTCGACAAAACCATCCAGATTTGTAAATGATTGATTGCAAATGCTCAAATTATTACCATAGCAACTTCGCCTTACTTTATTGAACAAAAATTAGCACTTCGCCTATTACACAAACTTTTATCTTAACAAAAACTATGTCTAAAATAAAAATTATTGCACTTCTGACAATCTTCTTAGATATTCTAGGATTCACTATTATGATTCCAGCTATGCCTGGATTAGCAAACGATTATCATGTAGCATATACGATGATTACATTAGGATCTGCATTATATGCACTTTTTGGAATTTTTTCTACACCAATGCTTGGTGGTCGATCAGACAAAATAGGAAGAAAACCAGTGATGTTAATCTCTATGATTGGTAGTATGCTTGCATATTTCTCTATAGCCATTTCTCATAATATTTGGATGTATATAGTAGGTATGGTCATCAATGGAATCACGGCTGGTAATATTGGTACAGCGCAATCTATTCTCAGTGATATTTCGAAAGACAAGAAAGAACGTATGACAAATTTAGGGTTATTTGGAATGATATTTGGAGTTGGATTTATTATTGGTCCAGTGATTGGAGCACTTACGCTCAAATTTGGAAATCACGGTCCATTTCGAGCAGCTGGTATCTTAGCACTGATAAATATTACGAGTGCAATATTTTTTCTCAAAGAAACTCACACAAAGCGTGAAGAACATAGTGATATTAAACTCAACATCTATCATATTTTCAAAGATATTGTAGTAGGAAAGGAGAGAATATATTATCTTATATATTTTCTTATCAATCTTGGAATTATGATTTATCAGAGTACATATTTATTGTATCTAGATAAAAATTTCAATCTACCTGGAAGTAAATGAGGATTTATTATGGGTGCATATGGACTAATTATGATCTTTAATCAAGCCGTCCTCTTCAAAAAAGTCTGGCTTAAATTACCAACCAAAACGCTTGTATATATCAGTTTTATTGGTTTTATAGTCTGTTATTTAGGAGCATTTCTGTTTCCATTTAAACGAGCGGTAATATTATTAATTTGAGTTACAACATTATTCCAATGAATCTTCCGTCCAGTATTTCAAAATATTATCTTAGGAGAAAATAAAAATGTAGGTCTTATAAATGGAAATATGCTAAACCTCATGAATATGGCAAATATATTTTGACCATTGATTGGAGGAGCTTTGTTGGATAGTAATATTTCTCCATTTGCACTTTCAGCCACAGCTATTGCGGTAGCATTCTTCATCTATACAAGGATCACAGAGCATCGTAGTCATTCTATAGGAAAGTAATTTCTCTTGCATTTTATTCTCAAAAGTCTATTGGAGAAACTTGTTTAGTTTTTTTTGTATATAAAAAATGAATCTCAATCTCAAAGACATTCTTTCAAATCTAAAATCAAACCGAAAATCAGGTCTGGTTGTAGCTATTGTAACGATACCTCTCTCTATATCATTAGCCATTGCTAGTGGAGCAACACCTGTGCAAGGACTGATTACTGCGATTTGGTCATCATTGATAGCGGCAATTTTCGCATCCAGTGGATACAACATCTTTGGTCCAGCTGGAGCATTGACAGGAATCTTATTGTCTGCTAGCATAGCATATGGGCCACAATATTTACCACTTATCGCTATATTTAGTGGAATAGCTATGGTAGGAGTATATCTCCTTAAACTTACAAAATATATCACCCTAATCCCAGCAGCTGGACTTCAATGATTCCTCTTTGCTGTAGGTATCTGAATATTTGTAGGTCAGCTTCCAAGTGGTCTCTGACTCACAGGATTGGATCTAGGAGATAAAGTATATCTCAATTTCCGAACAATTATTACTCATATAGGAAGCTCAGATCTAGTAAGTGTACTTACCTTTGGAGCCGGATTGATTATACTCTTTCTTCTCAAAAAATTCTTTGCCAAAGTACCGGGAGCTATCATATTATCTTTGATCTGAATAGGAATTTGAGTACTCTCAGTCCATGGATTATTTCCCCATATTATGCTTTTGAGTGACAAATATCCAAATCTAGCATTTCAATTAATCCAAAATAATCCACGAGCAAGTTATTTGACTATACGAACAAATCCAGCTTTATTATTTTGAATCATCAAGGTTGCATTTGTAGTAGCGATAGTAACTATATTAGAGACGATTATTTCTGGTAAACTTGCAGAAAAACAAACTCACGACAAATTTAGCAAAGACAAAGAAGTCCTTGGAAATGGATTAGCAAATATTGGATCAGGAATATTTGGAGGATTCCCTGCGACAGCTGTGTTTATTAGAACATCATTAAACATCAAAACCTGAGCTACGAGTAAGTATTCATCATTTTTGGTAGGGACATTTGCATTGCTCATTTCACTTTTATTATTCAACAATGCATTTTCTTATCTTCCCATGCCAGTTATAGCAGCAATTCTTTGTTTTATTGCGATTGGTATTATGGATTTTGAGATTCTCAAAAAATTCTATAAATTCAAAAAAACTTCATTTTATCTAATTTTAGTCACTATATTTTTCTCAGTAGTCGAAGATACTATGATAGGAATATTGGTAGGTACAGCACTTTCTCTCTTGGTCTTTCTCAAAAGAGTCACAGAAGGGGATTTGAATGTGACCGTATTTAGAGGGAAAGAATTCTTCGTAAAAACTATACTTCCAAATTATCTTCCAGAACAATCATTGGAAGATACCGTAATTATCAAATTCACTGGTGAAATCAATTATCTCAATAGCGAAAATTATATCAATCAGATCAAAAAGATTAAAAAATGTCATAGAATCATCCTCTCATTTGCTCAGCTTTCAGATATGGATATCGATGCTATCGAAGCCCTTGAAAATGTTTTAGAATATTTCAAAAGAAAAAAAACCAATATCATTCTCACTGGTCTTAATAATCCATGAATCAAGAGAATCTGTATGCGTCTCCCAGCAATCAAACAACTTGAAAAAGAGTGAAAGATTTATCCTAGCACATCTGAGTTGTTAGGAATAGAATAAATTTTAGATTATTTAAGAAAAAGTAGTCAATGATTTTGGTTCTTTGTGAATTGTTTGCCACCGCTTTGCGGGATAAAAACGACGTTGAACTTCTTTAGGAAGTTCCGGCGTCTTATTTTAAGCTGGATTTTACTGAACCGCCAATAAAATAAGTGAAACGAAATTTTATTGGATG
>JBAXSM010000004.1:0-47370 GCA_037130715.1 Candidatus Absconditabacteria bacterium | reverse complement strand
ATCTAAGACAAATTGGATCCCCGCCGCAGATTCTTGAAGCGGGGATGACACAGAAAATAAATTAACAAAAAAAAGATGTGTTCACGCACATCCTTTTCTCTTATGAAAATACTTAGTTTTTTTAATTCTTTTTAACAAAGTATCCAGTCACAAAAAGAATTCCAATAATAATCAAAAGAATTCCTCCCAACATATCGCTGAGAACATACAATCCCCAGATCAATGCGAAGATTCCCAAAATTGTGTAAATTTTTTCTTCTGTAGAAGAATTATTCCACCATTTAGAGATCCCAGTAGCAAGTTCCTTAGATTCTTCTTGAACGAACTTAGCTTCTACATGGATTTGTTTTTTAGCTTCATCAAGTTTTTTTTCAACTTGAGTAACTGTTGTTTTAGCTACTGCTTTTGCAGTTGGTTTCTTAGCTACTACTTTTGCAGCTGGTTTTTTAGCTGCGATTTTTTTTGCTGGCATAGGGAGATATATAGAGAATAAAACGAAACAAGTATACGAAACAACCACTGTTTTGTCAAATACCAATATGTTATAGTACTATGATAGAGTTATTTAATCTATTTTCAACTCCATTTTTTGGAGTGGTTGTTTGATAGCAATTCTATTCTTAGATCTAATAAATAGTCCTAGTGAAATAATTCTTCTTACCACCTCAATCTCTTGGAGTAAAGCCTTGTTTATGTAATGAATAGACGCGATTGGCAAGTGTTCCAAATGAACAGATTCAGCTTTCCCTTTTTTGTTGCTAAATGCTTGGAGCTGTAAGAATAAATCTTCAGTGATAAACGGTGCAAATGGAGCACATAATTTGAGATATCGTTCCAATACACTATATAATGTAGTATATGCAGCTACTTTATCTTGATCCATACCAGATGCCCAGAATCTTCTTCTAGATCTTCTAATATACCAGTTGTTCAATTTATCTAAGAATCCAAGTGCACTCTTGGCTGCGATATCTAGTTGATATCCATTCATAGCTTGTTCTATATCGAGAGCTGTCTCATGCAAAGCTGCAAAAATCCATTTATCCAATTCATTATTCAATACAACCGTAGGCATAGATATGATTTCAAGATGCTTCAAATTAAGAGGGTGTTCTGCTCCATAGTATTGTTCCCAAAGTTGTTTCGCTTGAGGTTCATGTCCGATGAAGAGAATAGTCCCTACATCTTGTTGAAGAAGTTCGTTGTAGAGATTTGGTAGGTCAGGAGAAGCCATTCTTGTGTCTGTTCTAAGTCTAGCATCAGTGATTATTTTAATTGTTGTATTGCGATATTTGGAGAGAATATTCTGAACTGCTTGCGCGGTTTGTTGTGCTCTGATAAGGTCAGACGCATAGATCACGTCAGGATTGATTCTCAAGACATGTTCAATGAATACAGGATTTGCAAAATCTTTAGATGTCTCTGGTAATAATGCTCAGTTGTCTCCGGATTCTGCCTTCGCATGTCTCATACAGTAGATCTGTGGTGTACTATAGACAAAGGTATCTACCTTCGCATACGTTGCAAAAAATTTGAATGCATTATTTAATGCACTTGTAAAATCTTTGAACACTTGTTCAACTCATTTTTCTGAGAATCTTACTGATTCCGCTTTGACAGCAGGGGAGTTGAGGAGGTAGAATCTATATGCATCAGATCCGTATTTTTCAAAGACATCCTGAGGATCTGGATAATTCTTGAGTTTTTTGGACATTTTGCGACCATCTTCTGCAAGTACGAGTCCATTAATAAGTACATTATTAAATGAATTTTGTCCAGTTACAGCGTTTCCAACTACATGCATAGTTCTAAACCAACCTCTTGTTTGATCGAGTCCTTCAATGATAAAATCAGCAGGATAGGTAAATTGTTTAGCTCATTTCGTTACATGATCAGAATCTTCACCTAAATAATTAGCTTGTCCAAATGGCATAGCTCCAGATTCAAACCAACAATCCATAACTTCAGGTATTCTTTTATAGATGTGGCCATCGATAGTAAACCAGTGACTATCAATATATGGTTTGTGTAAGTCAACTTCTTTGTTGATGTCATTATTTCGATAATGAATTGCAAACTCGCCATTTTCCAAAAGAAGCTGATGTCTATGTATGTGGTAATCTCGTTCACGAATTGAGTTTCTACTGAGCGCCATAGTATCATTGTGACTTGTGTAGATGATGGTCTTGGTAGGGAATGTAGTATTCCAATAGTGTACAGCAGCTTTGGTCCTAGATATCATTTGATTAACACATTCTCATTGCCCAGATATTGGTTGATCAAAATGCTGTCGATTCATTTTTTCTTTGATCATGACTTTATTTTCTAGATCAAATGATAGGTGATCAGTTACACGATAATCGATAAATACTGACTCAGATAATGCAAATACACAAGTATGTTCTGGATTGTGAATATATTCCAAAATATTTCCATCATTCCAAAGTTTGTGATAATGGCTAGTTTGTTCATGGAATTTAGTCTCTAATTCAGCTACTTCATTAGCTCCAAAACGTTTGATTAAGGTAGGTTTGATAGTTTGGAATGTTCTTGCAAGAGGACTAATTACAAAGATACTCTCTTCTGCAACGTGTTTTTGAAGTTTTTCAGCAAGCTGTTGAGCTTGTTGTTGACCTAAATCTGTCAACACAGGATTTCCATATGAATCACCAAGACGATCCAAATTATAATCAGTTTGTCCATGTCTAATGAAAATATTTTTAGTGATATTTTTGGATCATGAGGTGCTGAGTCTATAGAGTTCATCCATATTTCACACAACAATTCTTTCTTCGCTATTGTCTTGGTTTTCCCAAATAGGTATTGCAGATCATCGGTATCTATTTCTCGCTAGATTCCAATCTGGAGCAGATTTGAGGACATCGCGAAATCTATTTTTTACGGTTTCTGGCACAAATCAGATTTTTTCCGCATTGGGAAGCGTAACATCTGAGAGTTGTTGTTCTTTGATAAACCAGCTTGTAAGTGCTTTAGAGATCAATGGTGTATCACATCTTCGACAATGAGGATAGGAGTGATTATAGGATTTCTGACCTATGAGTTTTCCTTCATTTTTGAGTCTTGCAATAATATCTTTGTTTGCTTCATATACTCTGATACCTTGGTAATCAGGTACTTCTGCTGTAAATTCTCCGTAGTCATCGACTGGCAAAAAAAGCCAGTTTTTAGCATCTTCTCTCGGCAAAAATGCCGCTACAGCTTCAAAATCATCTATACCAAAACTTGGTGCAATATGCACAATTCCTGTACCATCTTCAGTACTTACAAAGTCTCCAGCAATTATTTTGAAGAATTGATCTTTATATGATTGTTCAATAGTACTTTGATCGATATAAGGGAGAATAGCTTCATAGGAAGATCCTAATAGATGTTCTCCTTTGAATGAATTGACAATCAAATATTCTTCAGCAGATTTATAATATTGTTTAATCAATGCTTCTGCCATAATATAATATTCTTTGGATGTTTTATCAAACAGCATGACATAATCTATATGTTTACCAACAGCCAAAAACATATTGCTTGGTAACGTCCATGGTGTAGTTGTCCATGCAAGAAAGTTGACAGGGGCCAATCCATCAGCTTGGATATCTGAGATTTGCTGAGCAATTTTATGATGATAGACATAGAGATCATAGAACTGATGAGTAATGTCATATTCATCATCCATTATTGTTCAATCAATTTTTACCGCAAACCCAAGGGCATTATCAGATTCGATAATTTCAGCCCAAATAGTATGAGTATGTTTTTCTGGTTCTAGATTTTGAGGTTCTCACGTATATTCAACATCCACAATATTAAGATTAAATACACCATAGGGCATAATCTCTTTGAAACTTCATAGTTTTGTTGAAGAAATAACGTCGATCCCAAGTTCTTCTTTAAGTTCCTTTTTGACGGTAAATGCGAGATCATCTCAAGCATCGATTTTTCCACCAGGGAATACATATTTTTGTCCTTTTTTATGATAGAGCATAAAAAATTTATTATCCTTTTTGATAACACAATCTACCACTTCAGTAAATCCATCAGCTGTGGATTCATGTGCAGTTGGTTTCTCTGTTTTTAGGGTAAATTTAATAGTAATTGCAGGATCTTGCCTATCCAAATATCCTTCATTTACTTCAGAATTAGACAAAGATGTTGCACAACTAGGGCAGTATCGTTGTACTTTAAATCACTTATATACTAAGTTCTGGTCATACATATTTTTGAATACCCAAAACACAGATTCCATAAATCCAACATCCATAGTATAGTATGCGTGATCCATATCAGCCCATCTTCCAAATGAATCTACGAAAATTTTCCATTCATCGCTAGTGCTACTAACATATGATCTACATGCTTCGGTAAATGCTTGAATACCAATTTTTTCTTCAATATCTTTTTTTCCATCGATTCCGAGTGCTTTCTCAACAGCCTTTTCGACTGGTAATCCATGACAATCCCAACCTCGATCTCTATTTACCTTGTATCATGTCATAGTCTTGTATCTAAGAATACTATCTTTCATAGTAGAAGTAAGTCCATGTCCAAAATGAGGTGTCCCAGATGCAAATGGAGGACCATCATAAGTGCTTGAATAGAATAAGTCAGACCTTTGATCAAGCGACTTTTGGAAAATATGATGTTCTTTCCAATATTCATTAATACGTTCAAGAAGTTCTTTTTGGCTCATAAAATACAGTTTAGACAATAAATATCCGTTTATTTCTATCAAAAAGACGCTTTTTTGCAAGGGAAATCACCTAAAAAGCGCCTATAAGAAAAAAATTATGGCATTTCTACCACAACTTTTCCGTATTACTATATGCTATTATTTCTTAGTGATTTCTGCAATAGCAACATAAACAGCAGAAATACCAACAAGACTATAAACAATACGACTCAATACGCTTGCATCTCCAAAAATAGTAGCTACAAGATCAAATCCAAATAATCCAACAAGTCCCCAATTGAGACCACCCACGACCAAAAGTATTAATGCGATAATGTAAACGATTTTCATGTGTATAAGGGGTAGTAAATAAAGTATATCTACCACGAAAAGTGAGTAGAACAGGAAATTATATACTTTATTAGACTATTTACAAGAGAATATAGCTAAGACAAGAACGGAATATGTACTCACCAAAATCTAACCAAATCTTTGAAGATAATAAATACACCAAGGCCCATCAACAAAACAAAGAAAACCAGATTAATATATCCTTCTATATTAAAATATGCTTCAGGTTTGAGTTTTCCTATCCATTGAATAAGAACGCCCAATAATCTCCCTCCATCTAAAGCTGGAATTGGTAAGACATTGAAGATTGCCAAGGCAAGAGAAATCATTCCTGCAAATCCTAAGAATAGTTTTCGACCTCCAATTTGAAGAAGTGTGTCTCCAAATTTTACTGCACCAACGGGTCCGCTTAATTTGCTCATAGCTCAGTCAATCTTGGCTCTATCAAAAGAGAAAAGACTAGCTCATAAATTTCATAAAGAAGTGAAGGTGAGTTGTGTTTCTCATTTGATTTCTTGAAGTCCAGCAAGTACTGCTTTACCAAAAGGGAATTTAATTTCAGAACCAATATTTTCTTGAGATACTCAACTGTATGAGAATGCTATTCCTAAAATACAACTAGTAATTTCACAAGTCCCATGCTTAATAGTAGAGATTCATTTTCTTAGGTAGGAGATATCCAATCAACTTCAGATATTATTTTTGAGTGTACGTTCGAGATTCCAAGCATTGATTTTTGTATCATTGATTTGCGTAATGATATCTCATGATTGGATGTTCATAGATCCAGCAATTCATCCAGAAATAACTTCAGCTACAATCACAGGACTATTTTCTAATGAAACTTTCATATTTTCAGTGATATATCATTTTTTGTAGAGGAATGTTTTGGTTGGCATCAAATAACTTTCAATATTTTCACTAACTGCATTTTCAGGGACTATAGTAACTGGCCTAGTTCCTAATGTAAATACCAAGGTAAATAATGTCCAAGCTATTACAAAATTAGCAGCAACTCCTGCTAATAAAATTACGATTTTGTGTTTCAATGCAGCTTTAATAAAACTGTCTGGTGCATTAAAATCCTCTTCATTTTTGGGATCCTCACCTTTGAGTCTTACAAATCCACCAAGAGGGAGGAGATTGAGTGTATATTCAGTCCCACTTTTATCAGTCCAAAGTGTGATAACTTTGGGTGGTATACCAATACCAAATTCTAAGACTTTTACTCAGCTTTTTTTGGCTGCAATAAAGTGTCCTAATTCATGTCCCATAACCAAAAGCATAAACATAATAATTCCAAGAACAATTCCTAACATATGTATGTACAAAAAATTAAAAAAAGTTGATTTATGTATGTAGATTCGTATGTACTGAAATAGCTAATAAAAACAAGGTATTCCTACATAATCTATACTCTTTATTTCATGAAAAAAGTTCATGTTCCCTCTTTATGACGCACATACACACCTAAATACAGAATCTATGGTGGATCAACGGAAGCAGTATGTCGACTTTTTTGTGGAAGCAGGAGGGAGTGGTTTAGTAAATTCTGGGGCAAGTGATTTTTATAATCGCAAGGGGATTGAAATAGCCCAAGAAAGTGCTTCGTTCTATCCAGATTTGATTGTTAAGATGAGTTTAGGATTACATCCTTTGGAATGTGTAGAGAATATAATTACTAAGCAAAATCTCGAAGAACAAATACAAAATATGAAAAAACTCTATGAATCCAATAAACAGTATATCGTTGCAATTTGAGAAGCGGGGATTGATCTTCACTTCCCAAATGGATATGAAACCTTAGACGTTCAAAAAAAACTTTTCATTATGCAGTGTGAATACGCCAAACAACTCAATTTGCCAATAGTAATTCATTCTAGAGATGCATTTGAAGAGACTATAGAAATTTTGGAAGCATATAAAAACCTGACTATTTATATCCACTGTCGAAGCTACGGTACGGACGAATACAGACGTTTAGATAGTATGTTTCCTCATTTATTTATAGGGTTCTGTGGAAATATAACCTATAAAAATGCTCAGAATCTTAGAGATACGCTGGATATAGTACCTCCTTCACAAGTGATTATGGAGACAGATGCTCCCTATCTTGCTCCGCAAGCTATCAGAGGGCAGATCAATCATCCCGCTAATATCTCTTACAACTACGAGTTCTGTGCTGCCCATCTAGGAGTCCCACTCCCAGAGTTCGCTGCTCAAATCGAAGTAAATTTCAAAAGACTCTATTCACTATAAATTCAAAATATGCAAAAGCCCCGTAAAAAAACTTACGGGGCTTTCTAAAATAAGTAAATTGCTTAGATCAAACAAACAATTGTTTCGACTTCTGTCCAAACTTCTTCAATGGATTTTCCTGTACTATATATTGTGTATAGAGAGGTTCCTAATTCTTTAAGAATTGGTTCGGTGAGATCTTTGTAAACAGACAAACGATGTGTAATTACATCTTTTTCATCATCTGCTCTTTCTTCTTTTTGAGCGCGTTCTATCAGACGATTGATTAATTCTTCTTCATCTACATCGAAGTAAATGTAATGCACATCATAATCAGCAAATAATACTTTACTAATATGGTACTGTGCAAGAGTTCTAGGAAACCCATCCAAGATAAATCGCTTATTACCAAGTTGAGATTGTTGTTGAAGAAAATCTTTGACAACTTGGACAGCGATATCATCAGGGACAAGATCACCACGCTCAGTAATTTGTTTGACGGTAATCGCCAGAGGATTTTTAGACTGTTTTAGTAAACTCCGAAAGATATCGCCTGTTGATAAATGTTGATATCCGTAGGTCTCAGCTATCTTTGTAGACTGAGTACCTTTGCCTCCTCCTGGAGGGCCAATTGGTACAATGATTTTCATGATATTTTAAATTTAGTTTTAGTTTATATATTCTAAATTTTTATAGTAATTTACTAGAAGAAGTCAATATCAGTGTATTTAAGAAAAAAGCTCAAAGATTTTCATCTTCAAGCTCTCTACTTTGATATTATATCTAAACTCCAACTCTAAAGAATATCTCTTTATCTACCAACTCTCTTTTAGTTCATCGTTTGAGAGAGGAGATCTGTTGCATAATGGCAACCTTCTCTTTGGTATTGACTACTGGATCATTATATGGAATCTTCATTTGATAACTAAATGGCTTAGATTGACTACCATTGATAGACATTCTCATAATTCCATTAAATATTTCAGAACTCATAAGATCATTTTTGCTAAACTCTGGAGAGAATACATTTTCTAATGTTTCCGCATCATTAGGTCCAATTTTGAGAGCAATAATAGTTCCCACATTACCCAAGATAGTCTTAGAAAGATCCAAATCTCCACCAAGTCATTTTTGATGTAATTGGTCCATATATTGATGAGCCATAGTTAATCCAAGTCTATATTTTCTGGCCTCAGACAAGATACTTTCAAATGATTGTGATACGTAGTTTTGGAATTCATCCACATAAAGAAAGAAAGGTACTCTATCTTTTTCTTCAATAGCAGCTCTCTTGAGGGCAGCTAATTTAATTTGCATGGCTACCATTCTACCAATCAGTTTACTATTTTCTTCACCAACCAAACCTTTTGCAAGTTTACAAAGAATAATTTTATTTTCTTGCATCGCTTGTCCAAAGTTGAAAGCGGATTTAGGTTGCCCAATAATATTTCTTACATAAGTTCCTGTAGTAAATGGTCAGAATTTCGCTTGAATAAATGGAATAATTTCAGCCTTTTCTCTATCTCCCATTTTTTTATAGGTTTTATTCCACCAAGATGCAATGATAGGATTTTTTACATTTCTAATCTTGCTTTCTGCGAAAGCATCATCGGTAAAGAGTCTCATAATATCAATCAAGGTTCCTCCCTCAGGTTGCTCCATCAACAAGAAACATGCATTACGGAAGTAATCCTGAATTCTAGGTCCAAAGATTTCTTCTCCATACATACTTACAAACATTTCAATAAGATCATTGGTTACGACATCTCTTTCATCATCTGTTTCAGGTCCATCCAAAGGATTGAATGCAATAGGGTATTCAGTATTTGATAGATCGAAATAGATCAAATCATTGATTCTTTCTTTTGGAAATCTATCCATAATAAAATCTACAAGTTCTCCATGTGGATCCATAATACAAAATCCATTACCAGCTTTCATATCTTCTACAGCTTGTGTAATCAAAAGTGTTGATTTACCACTACCTGTTTGTCAGATAAGATACAAATGTCTAAATCTATCTTTTAATGTTAATCTCACGGTTTTTTTGATTCCATTATAATTATTCCATCCAATGACGATTCCATCATCAGGCATATCAAAAGGCGCTGCTACAAGTTTGAAATTTTGCCATCTAATCCTAGAATTTTTGTTGAATTTAGGATGTGGAAAGTGAACAAGAGAGGAAAGCTCTTTGATATTTAATATTTGACGTTTAGAGATGGTCAGAATATGATTTCGTGTACTATCATCACTCCAAAACATTCTTTGATTAAAATAGTGGACAAAGTTGATAATATTTTTAGCATGTTTAAACTTGAATCCATTGAGTCCACTATACGTATATTGGAAGAATGATTTAGCTAAGTCATCGATAATTTTCTTGGGTCTAATAGGATCCGGAGAGGTTGCAAAAGCTTTGATTTTGACAGCAAATATTTCATCATTCAATTTTTTATCCAAGTCACCCAATTGATTCTGTCCAAATTCATAGTTTTTATCTTCTTTTTCCTCTTTTTTATCATCAGTATTGAAAAATGCAATAAGTTCTTTCCAGAATCACTTCTTTTTCTTTTTGGCTTCATCTGTCTTTTCTCTCATACTTTTAAATAGATTTTCTTCAACAGGTTGAATCAAGAGTTGTAAGCAGATTTTTTCATCGACGTTTACCTTGGAATAGGCAGATAACAGACTATCCATAGGATCAGCTTCAAATGATTCATATGTTCTAATTGGGAAAATACTATCTTTGCTAAGTGTGAATTCTCCACCATCCATATATTTCCCAGTTTCCAAGAGCTTAGGTTGTGCAATATATTCACTTACTGCACCAGGATAGAATCAACCGATAACTTTTTCTATGGTATCTAAATGTTCATCAGAAACTCCCACAATAAATTTAATAACTTCTTTTTCTATAAAAAGTTCCATAGAGAGGTAATTATTTCATAATGTTCTTTCTTTTCGGCTATCTCCAGCTATTGCATAAATATTTTTGTATACTTGATTCATAATTTCAATATTCTGTTTCATGCTTGAGACACTGTCTCCTGAATCTCCTTCTGTATTTTTAACAGCTGTCTTGGAAATCTTGATTTGAAGGAATTTGAGATGCTTAGCTTGTTTTGTTCTATGTTTTATAGTAGCTCTAACCAAAAATAATTTATAGAAAAATAATGCTCCAATACCTAGGAGAGCAGTGATAAGTATACTAATAAATGCTATAGTTGTGGTTGTTGTCATAGAGGTACATACAAATGAAACGGAGTTAGAAACTCGCTACACACAATAAGTATACCCAAGTGAGCTGAGAAATCAAATTTTCGTTGCTCGATGACGATATCTTCATAAAAAGCTAATTGACATCTTCCAATAAATCTTTCTTGTTGTTGAGATAAGTTGTTAGATGGATAAGAATGGCATTTTTTTTGTTTCTTTTTGGGATATCATTGATAACCCAGTCAAACGCTCTAATCATAAGTTCTCCTATAATAGTTCATGGGCTGAGTTTGAGCTCTTCAATAATATCATTACCATTGATAGCGAGATCTTTCATAGTAAATTGCCCCTCCTCAGTATGGATAGTTTCGAGCATACCTCTAAGCATATGGATATCCTTGAGATCTGAGTTGTTTTGAAGCGGATTATATTGACCAAGTCTGTCTCCCATAGTGATATCTAGAATATTATCTATCTTTTCTCTACCAGCTTCTGAGAGAAATTTTCTCAGTTTTTTGACAATATTTGTAGGATTATCACCATCCAAAATTTCTTCTGGTTTATGATGATTACCAACATATCGAGTTATTTCATCACATTCTTTTTTGGAAAATCCTAGGCGTTGAAAATCAATCTCTGCCAATCATGGTCAACTCCTTCTATGATTCAATGGTCCCGCCAATATAGCCCTGATTTCTTCCTTTGTTAAATGATCTCCATATGCAGCAAATTGAGCCACTTTCCCGACATCATGATACAACATTCCAAATCTAACGAGATAATTTGTATTTATTTTCTGAAGTTCATAGAGGGTAAGCATAGTATGGGTATATACATCAAATGGGTGATATCTTACCGGTTGATGAATGTTTTTGGTAGCATAAAGGGCTGGAAACAAAAAAGGCATAAGTCAGACCTCATCCACGAGAGAAATGAAAGCAAACGGATTTCCTTGGGAGAATACTTTGATTAGTTCTTCATGTATTCTTTCTTTGGCTATGGTATTGAGTAAGTGAATATTCGTTTTGAGTGCATTCCAAGTAGTTTTTTCGAAATCAAAAAGTCTGAGAGAAATATCAGTATCTTGTAATTTTTGATTACAGACATTTACAAATCTCAGTGCTCTCAGTAATCTCAAAGCATCTTCTTGAAATCTCTTTTCAGCACTTCCCACTGCACGAAGTTTTTTATCTTCGAGATCCTGGATTCCATGGTGAGGGTCTACGAGGAATCTAAGATTTTTAGGATCTTTTTTGCCTTCTCGTTCTCCAAGAATAGTTTCAGAATTGAGTGATTTCAACCATTCTTTGAAAAACGAAGTTTGAAAGATACCTTCTGTAAATAGTTGTTCAATAATAATATGATCTTGGAGTATAAACGTAGACTTGTCTGCTAAATAAACATATCCAAATCTTCCCAATAAAGAACTAATCTGATTTTTTTTATCGATTATTTTCCCTTGCGGCAAGACTCCTAATTCATGGGAGTATTGGTAATTGGTATAGTAAATACAATTAATAGTAAAATCTCTTCTTTCACTATCAAGCAGTAAATTATTACTTCGAATTATTTCACCCGGGTGACGATTGTCTTCATAATCAGATTCTGTACGAAGGGGAGTGAGCTCATATTTGAGATCATCTTTGATGAGTGTAATAGTCCCAAATTTTTCTGTCATAAAATGAGAAAGTCCTGTTTTTGAAATTTTCTCATAAATATCCAATGGCTTCCCAGCCATGGTAAAGTCTATATCTGTAGGTTTATTCTGAAGTCATAACAAAAAATCTCTCACACAACCTCCAACCAAAAAAATAGAACTCTTAGCATGGGTTGTCGTCTGGAGAAATTTAAGATGTTTATCTAATATCGTCAAATGTGATGATTCTATCATAGAGTGTATATAAGAAGTAATAGTAACGATCGGATTATAGAGAATTGAGGAATGTTTTCAAGGAGAGAGTAGAAGAGTTAGATTATAAAAAAGACCTCCTTAGCCAATAAGCTAAGAAGATCTATATTTTAATTAAATGCACGATTCCAATGCATTTGAATACCCTTGAAATAATGAAAGAGATCCATCTGTTCTTCAACGTCTCCTGTTTCCATGTAATGAAGTCCATCAAATGGCTCTATCGAACGAAAGACATAATTTTTCTCATCATGATTGTAAGCAAGAACTTCTGCTTTCCACTCATCAAAAGAGATTCCACGAGATACAAAGTGAGCATTTTTAAAAACATCTGTAAGAATAAATGTATTCATATGATCATAGATACACATAAATATCTTATTAATACTTGTTTTTATCGAATCCTCAAGATTAATTATCTCATTTTTGCGTTCCTTATAATCAGATTCCCATGCTTTAAATTCAAATGATTTCCAGCATAGGGTTTCTGTCCATTTGAGAATGATTTCTTTGACGTTACTCGAAAGTTCTGTTTCAGATTCTGCAATGGTGATTACAAGTTCCATACATCTAATATGTCTTTTTTTATATTCAGACGATGGAATTTCATTCGTTAAATTCTGCATAAATATAACGAGATTTTTGAAGTTGATATCAGTAATGGTTTTCATATTTACTTTTTGTTTTAATGTTTGTGTTTGTATAATAAATATATTTGAATAAAAGTCAATAGATGCTATTGATTTACAAATAATAATATATATAAAATGAGACAATAAATATAAAAATAATATATAGTAACCAAAAAAATAATAATAAAAAAATGAAAACAAAACTAACAAAGCCAAGTGCTGAATGTACAGCATTACTTCATGCTCTATTTGATAATAATCAGGTACGAGATATGGTAGTGAAAAATGATACTTATTGGAAGTATAAACCAACTGTTCCCTCAAGAGATGTTGTTGTCGCACAATTTAGGGATAAATATGAAGGTGTTCTGCCGAAGGAAGAATATAATCTGAGATGGAATATGATCATGATTGAAAACGATATTGAACAAGGGAAAGAAAAATTGGAATATTTCAATTTAGCTCTGGTTAGCCTGCAAATTAAGAAACAGTTTGGCTGGAAACATATCAGTTTTCAGCGAGATCCAGATGATACCGAAGAAAGTTATATTTCTTTTGTGGGTAATAATGAAGAAATTCTCCAAATTCTTGCTCTTTATGAGTTAACTATTACAGAAGAGGAATAAATTGTGATGTATATCAAAGGAAATTCACCGTAATTCGGTGGATTTTTCTTTATTATTCTAAAAATCTAAAATACAGTTGATTTTTATTGAGATATCCGTAAAAGAAAGTCCGTTACCGTTTTGAAATGGGTGAGTAGCTCAGCTGGTTAGAGCAGGTCCCTCTTAAGGACAAGGTCCTGGGTTCGAACCCCAGCTCGCCTAAATGAATAAAAAAGAAATGTACAATCTCGATTGTATTTTTTTTTAATAAAAAAATAAGTAAACAAAAATCCGAACTGAAACAGCCGGACTTATTGTATGTAGATGAAGGATTAAACTACCTTTGGGCATAGGAGCTTGTTGGTTTTGGAGGATCGACCTTTTTTTCAGTCTGATGTACCCCATTTCTGTTTACATTATTGTAATTTGATTTGTTATAGAACGTCGTTGAAACATTGTTTTGTGTTACATGATTCAACTGATTACACGAAGCGAATGCGATGATAATAATCATTCCGATAATACTTTTTTTCATACTCTTTTTACTTTTTTATTAGTTTTTGATTTCTGTGCCCCCTTTTATATATATATTTGGATAGATTTCAAGTATATTTTTATAAAAAAGTCAATAATGTTATTTTTATAGAAATACTCTTGGATTTTATGGATAAAAGAATATATTGGCCATTGTAAACAAAATACGTCAAATCAAAATCCATTGAAAGGAGTGGAAAAAAATGTAAGTGAGATATAAACAAAAGGGATAAACTAAAAAAGTACTCGTATGGAAACAAAACTAATGCGTTTCTTCCAAAGGGAGATATATAAAAGGTATAATGCCTTTTTGCAAGAGGCTATACACTATTTTCCAACCAATCGATCATTGCAATTAGCTCAATCAAAAGATCCCGATTTTAACCTTTTGATTACGCTTATCTTTGCTGCGAGGGATAAATATTTTGGACACAAGGAGGAATCAATGATTCTTTGTGAAAGAATAGCTGGGTTTAGTGCGCTATATTGCAATATCTGTGATTATTTTATATACACCAATTTAGATCAAGAATATGTGTATAAAAGAGAATTTGAACAAGCACTGATTGATTATCTAAAATTCGAATTTATTGAAGAAGTTTGGGCTAAATCTATCGCTTATGGTAGTGATATGAATACGTTGATATCATATATTATAAGTACCAATAGATATATCAATAATGAAGAAATAATAGTAGATTGTGTTAGAACTATTGCTGCGTATACTATACAATCAACTAAAGATGAGTTGATTACTACATATATAAAACAAGTATCTCTTCGTACAAGAAGACAAGTTCAAAATACTGTCTATTATGATGCTCATGAAGACACTGTTCAAATATATCAAAAGAACACCCCCAAAATGCCAATCATTATCATAGAAGTGGGGAAAAAGAAATCTAAAAATAAACGAAAGATTTCAGAACAAAAGAAATTAAAAGCTCTTTTAGAACGAGGTCAATCATTTAGTATTTCTTTATCACCAGTTACTACCTCTGTGGGAGTCAAAAGAATAGTTATTAAAGATAGCTTTGAGTCGGTTATAGAATTTATTGAAGCTAATATTCCACAAAGAGCCACAATAGTTAAAAATAAGGGTGATGTAAAGATTTCTTTTTCAGAAAAAATATCGAAATTTCAATATAAAAGAGATTAAGATATATATATAAGGTAGACCGAGAGTTTGTTCTCGGTTTATTTTTGTGATAGAGAAAAACCCCTGATCACAGGGATCAGAGGTCTCTTTATATAATAAGTAATTAGAATTCCAAAGTTTTTGGACATCTTGGGAAAGGGATTACATCTCTAATATTTTCCATACCAGTGACGTACATTATTAATCTTTCAAATCCTACACCAAATCCAGCATGTGGCACAGTACCATATCTTCTAAGATCTAAGTACCATTCATATTCTTCTGGATGAAGGTCCATTTCTATCATTCTCTTACTCAATTTTTCTACATCATCTTCTCTTTGACTTCCTCCAATAAGTTCTCCCACGCCAGGTACAAGGAGATCCATAGCCCTTACTGTTTTACCATCTTCATTGAGTTTCATATAGAATGCTTTGATATCCTTTGGATAATCAGTGACAAACACTGGTCAATTGAATACTTTTTCTGATAAGTATCTTTCATGTTCAGTTTGCATATCAATACCTCGTTCTGGAGTATACTCAAAGGTATGACCAGATTTCATAAGAATATCAATAGCTTCAGTATAGGTTACTCTACCAAAATCAGCATTTACAAGTTTTTCTAATCTTTCTTTCACTCCAGGAAGGATAAACTGATCAAAGAAATCCATCTCCGCTTCAGCATGTTTCAAAACATAGCTAAATGTATATTTAATGAGATCTTGAGCCAATTCCATGTTTGCGTTCAAATCGTTGAAAGCTACTTCAGGTTCAATCATCCAAAATTCAGAAAGATGTCTGGTTGTATTTGAATTTTCTGCTCTAAATGTAGGTCCAAATGTATATACTTTACCAAATGCCATAGCAAATGTTTCAGCTTCAAGCTGTCCACTAACGGTCAATGATGCTTGTTTTCCAAAGAAGTCATTTTTGTAATCAATACTTCCTTCTGAGTTTTTTGGTAAGTTATACATATTTAAGGTAGTGACTTGGAACATTTGTCCAGCTCCTTCACAGTCACTTCCAGTTACGATTGGTGTATGAGTGTAGACGAATCCACGTTCATTGAAGAATTGGTGAATTGCAAAAGACAATAAGCTTCTAATTCTAAATACAGCTGAGAAGGTGTTTGTTCTTGGTCTCAGATATGCTATTTCTCTCAGATATTCAAAACTATGTCTTTTCTTTTGAAGAGGGAAAGCTGGATCTGCAAGTCCGACGATATCGATCTTGGAAGCTTTGAGTTCAAAAGCTTGTTTATTTCCTTCTGATTTTACTAGAGTCCCCTCGATACTGAGAGAAGATCCTGTAGTTGCTTTGCAAATAGTAGCGAAATTATTCAAATTATTTTCTTCGAATACGATCTGAATATTTTTGAGATAAGATCAGTCATTAAGTTCAATAAATCCAAAAGATTTAGAATCTCTAATGCTTCTTACTCGGCCCTTGACACACAGGTCTTGACCCAAAAGCGGAGTGTGATCTTTGTAGATCTCCGCGACACTGGTTTGTTTCATGTCGTTTTCAAAAAAAGAATAAAATTGCAATATTTGCACCTTTCTTATACTGTTTTCTAACTAAAAATCAATTCTTACTTGAATTCTTTAATAAAATAATTATAGTAAATGTCAAGAAAATAAAAAAATAAACACAAAAATAAAAATAAAACAAATTATGGACAAAGAAGAATTAGAATTAGAAAAATTAGAGCTACTTGGGTGGCTTATTGTCAAAGGCAAAAGCCAAGAAGATTTCAATGTACTTTTGGGTAAACATCAAGAGTATTGTAAATTATCAACCAAAGCAGTTAATGCATTGCCAAAGGAAGAATTTGCTAATCACAAAAAGCAACCTTATCTTACCATGATAATGGAATATACCAACCACAAAGAGGATGGTAAGTTCAAACGTCAGAAGGAAGATTTGGCTGTTCAAAACTTTAATGTGGAGCACTTCACTGTTTTGTTGTTAATCAACGGCTTCTTTTCAAAATGGATCTTTACGTATTTCAAAGGATTTGCTAACATGATCCAAGAAATTGCTGAAGATCGTCCAATTCCTTTCTCTGAAGAAAACACAAAAATTCTTTTTGCTGCTCTTAAAAAACCAGTACTTAGCGATGAGGTGAAACAATTATTTCTATTGGATCCCGAAGAGCTTGCTCAAAAAATCACAGAAGGTAATGGAGTTCGAAGCAAAATTGTTTCAGCATTGAAAGAGGATTATTGGATTCACCTTGGGAAATATTGGGAGCCATTTGAAATTAAAAAGGGTAATTATCTGATTTCAAATAGTGACTTCGAGTTTCTATTTGAAGTAAATCAAATAATTCTCAAGAAAGTATTTCAAAAAAAAGAGATTATCTCTGATTTAAGCAAAGAATTGATATTTTTATGCTCACGATTAAGCAAGGGACAACAACTTGAAATGTTGGAATCTCTGGAAGATGCATGTCATGCACGTACCAATGTTTGTATCGATAGTGGTAAAACCAAAATTAGATTCCTAGCGAATAAAAGTGATTACATTGAAGTATTGGCACAAATTAGATTTAAATTTCCAGAGATGAAAATTTCATTCTAACTGTGTTTTAAACCACAGAAAAAGACGTCCCGTTTCCGGAGACGTCTTTTTGCATATATAAAATATAGGATTATTCAGCTTTGTGTTCTTTCTTTTCTTCTTTAACTTCTTTTTCAGCTTCCACAGTTACAGCAACTTCTTTCTTCATAGCTTTGTACAAGAAAGGAATAGTAAATGATCCAATTTGGTTAATTTTTTTCTTAAGTTTGAAGAAATGTGGTTCAATAGCGATACCATATTTAGCTTCAATTTCATGACAAACATCTTTTTCATCTACCTTAGCATACAAAGTAAGATCCTTGTTCGCTTTTCTTACAAGAGTAAGTCCATTGTCAGCTTGAATCTTCATGAAAAGATCCTCCAAATCAGCAGCTTTCTTATTTCTTTGGTCTTCAGCAGCTTTCATTTTTTGTCCATAGATATTTCTATTCGCAGCATCAGCGAGAACAACTAATTTTTGAGGAAGAAGAATGTTTTTAGCAAAAATAGGTCTAACCTTAACAATTTCATACTTTTCTCCTAGATGTCTATCTGATTGAAGAAGGATTACTTCAACGTTTCTGTTCTCTGTTTTTCTCTTTGGCATTATAAAAAATTTAATATAAATAAAATAGGAATCCGACTATCTATACAAATTTGGGATAGAAATGCAACAGTTTTTTCGTAAACTATGCTCCATAGCTATTCCTTTTACAATTTTTGTGCATTTCAAAATATGCAAATATATATAGATGAAGCGGGGAGAGGTCCTTTAGCTGGGCCATTAGCAATTGGACTAGTTACAATTTTGCATGCCCAGACACGAGATTCACTCATTACAGATAGCAAGAAACTTTCTCATAAACAAAGAGATATAGCTTATGATATCATCCAAGAGCATATCAAAAAATGAGATGTGCAAGCGGCTGTTATCTTTATATCTCCACAAAATATAGATAATCGAGGTATGACCAAAGCATTGCGCGAAGGAATTGTTCAAGGAATACAAAAACTATCCTGATCTTCCAAAAAAAGCATAAAAGCAAAACTGATTATAGATGGACATACAGATTTTGGTTTACGTAAGGCTATATGATGTGAGGTAGAAACCATTGTTCACGGAGACGCTCTAGTCCCAGAGATAGGAATGGCATCCATTTTGGCCAAGGTTGAAAGAGACAGATTGATGGAAGTATTGGACAAAAAGTATCCAGAATATCAATTTGCACAACACAAGTGATATGGAACTCAGCTCCACAGAGATCTCATCGCCCAACACTGACCATGTGAAATCCACAGGAAGCTTTTCCTAAAAGACTATTTTCCCGAACAAAATCGTGATTTTTCTGAAAAAAAGAAAGCTAAAAGCAAAAAGAGTAATGTTTAATGTCATTCCCGCTTAATGAAATTGGGGCGGGAATCTAAATTGGATCTCCGCCGCAACCGACAAAGCGGAGATGACACAAAAAATTATCAAAAAAAAATAGAGAACCGAAGTTCTCTATTCAAAATCTGCTTACTCCTAATCGTATGTAATATTAATAACTTTGCATTATAATAGTATATATGAGAATGGATTAAGATTTTATTAGAAGCTGACAGAAATTAGTCTGCAAGTCTTACATTTCAAGCCATAGGACCTTTTCTTCCTTCAACAACGTCGTATTCAACAACATCACCTTCAGCAAGAGTAATTCCTTCAAGTTGAGAAATGTGAACGAACAAATCGTCTGATCCGTTATCAGGAGTGATAAATCCGAATCCTTTTTCTGTGTTGAAAAACTTAACCTTTCCTTTTTCCATAATAGATAGTGTGTAATAATAAAAATTAGAGCGATTGACTCTAAGTGGACTATACTGGAAATAATCCAAAAAGCAAGGGAATTTTCATCGAAGTATATTCAGACAGCTTTTATAGCAGAAAAGATTGACAAATAGAAAAAATAGAGTATAATACATAAGATAATTTTTATTCGTAATAAAAAACATGACTGATAAAACTCTAAACAATTTAGGACACTCTACTCCAGAAAATACAAAAGACCAAGTAGAAGCTAAAAAAACTAGTACACAGTGAGAAATCGCTGAAAATTTTTATATGGGCTTACCATTAGAACATTGGGTTAGAAAATTTGAAACAAAGATGAGGGTTGGATCAAGATTGTCTCATCAAGTTGATTCTGAACAACAAACAAGTTGAGAAACAAAGATTTGTTTTTGGCCATTAGATACTCCTAGAAGAAATGAACCAGAAATAGCGTTAACAATTAATCAAAAATGACTTGTAGCGATCAAGGTAACTCCTTATTCTCATTATGAGGAATTTTACTATCAAAGTTCATTTGATACTGGGTACGGTATGAATGAAGTAGCTTATCTAGAGATGAAAAATATTTATGAACTTTTAAAAACAGGAGAGATTCCAAGTGGTAGTGTATTGGTAAAAAAAGATTTAGATGTCATAACAGATGCAGGAATAGCCGATTGGCTTGACGCAATGGAAGAAGTTGGAGCTAAACAAAAATTTGAAGAAAAGAAAGAAGAACGTAATAATAAGTCATAAAATATAATACACAAAAAAACTCGCCAATTGGCGAGTTTTTTATTAATTATGTGTTGCATGATGATCAGCTCTCTCTGCTTGGTATCTCTCTACAGAAGTGAGTAACTCAGTTTGTGCTTCAAGCACACTTCCAAATCCAAATACTTCGATTTTTTCATATTTTTCATGTTCCAAGATTTTGATTTCTTTGAAAAGCAATAATAATTCTTCTTTCATATGATGTCCAAGATCATCAATATGGTGCACTTCGCTCCATCTAGGATCTACATCATCAGTGGGTACGGCAATAATTTTAGGATCATTACCAGCGTTGTCTTTGGTGTATAAGATTCCAATTGGTCTCGCTTTTACAATACATCCAGTAAAGGTAGGATTTGTGATAATCAAACATACATCACAGGGATCTCAGTCTTCTGAAAGCGTCTGAGGTACAAATCCATAATCAAGAGGGTAGTACATACTATGATGAATCACACGATCAAGTCTAAAACATCATAAATCATGATCATATTCATATTTGTTATTTGAACCCTTAGGAACATCGATAACGACGTTAATATATCATTTGGATTGGTCTACAAAGGTAGGAATATCATGAATCAAGTGCATATTCTATTTCAATTACTATATAAAATTGGATGGACCATAATACTATTCTCTAACTTGATATCAATACATTAATCAATAAATATCACTATTTTTTCCCTTTTTATCGCCTTGCCGGCGGGGCATTACTTTCCCTCATTGCCGGGAAAGTAACCAAAGAGGCTAGTTCTTTATGAGACTCGCTATATAGTACAGTTTGCTTTTTGAGAATGTAAGTCCAGCTCAGACAATTCATAAATAAATAAGACGCCGAAACTTCCTAAAGAAGTTTAACGTCGCTTTTATCCCGCAAAGCGGTGGGAACCAAAATCATTGACTACTACTTTCAATCTAGTTATAAAAAACTCACCGAAATGGTGAGTTTTTCTATGATTTGAAAATAATATTTTACGCTCTCAAAACTCCACCAGCTTTTTCAGCTGCTGAGATAGTCTTGGTCATAATAGCATTGATAGCTTCCGTAGTCATATTTCCGTCTCCATTGATCTTAATCTTGATGGATACAGACTTCTTTCCTTTGTCCAAACGATCTCCTTCATACAAATCAAATACTTCATACGCCGCTACTTCAGGGACTTTAGAAACAGCTCTGACAACCGCATCGAAACGTTCTCCCTTGTCTACGACAAAGCAGAGATCTCTCCAGAGAATCTGATCTTGAAGTGTTTCATAACTATATTTTTGTTCGTCTACAGACTTAGTTACAGACAATAATTTCTCCAAAGAAAGTGAAATAAATACGAGTCCAGCATTTTCTGGGATCTTGTATTCTTTCAAAAGGAGAGGATGTACGGCACCTACAAATCCAACTTCCACACCACCTACAATTACTTTAGCCTGTTTTTTTGGGTGGAAACCAGAGTCTTCACTATTTGTGAGCATCATCTTGCTGGTGATATTATTTTTTTTGAGGATGACTTTGATCATGTTTTTGGCATCCAAAAGTGGATCTTGAGACCAATCTTGAATAGATTTTTGATAAGACATTATAGCTACATCATGGTGTTCACCTACAGATGCATATGCATAAGGGATTTCTTTGTTCAATTGTATTCATTCTTTAGACCAAGACTTCCCAATATCAAAGATCGTAAAGTGATCAAAGAATTTGCTATTTTTGGCTGCATGAGCGAGAAGTGGGTAGAGGAGTGAATCTCTAAGATATGGAGTTTCAGGATTTACCGCATTTTCAAGACTATAAAATATAGAGATATCTTTGTGAAATTGATTGATAACTTTTTCGCTAATCCAAGGATAACATTCTGTTTGAGTGGCGTCGAGATCACGAGAAAGGACATCTTCTAAAGATCTTTGCAAAGCCACGAACGGAGTATAGGGAGCATGAATCATATCACTCAAAAGTGGCATTCATTCTACCTTTTCATAGCCATAAATTCTGACTACTTCTTCAGTAAGATCCTCGGCAATATTGAGATCATCTGGCGATCTCCAGATAGGAATACGTACTTCATTATTACCTACTTGGCATCCGAGACTATTGAGAATAGCTTCAGCTTTTTCAGCGAAACCTTCTTGCTTAGTTCCAAAGATAGCTCCTTCTAAGCGTTCAAAATTCACAGGCACAAATTTACGTGCACTAGTAAGTTCTGGTGAAATATAATAAGCAATTCCTCTTTGTTCAAATGTTCATAAATCCTTTGCATAATATTTGAGTTCTTCCATAAACAATAACAAACATGCAGCAGACCATCGTGGATTGATGTGCTTTTCGTATCTAAGCTCTGCATCCGTCCTTAAACCCAATCTGACTCCAGTTTTTCTAACGGAAACAGGATCAAAGTTTGCAATTTCCACCAAGATATTTTTGGTAGTATCAGATATTCCGCTATCCAAACCTCCCACAACTCCAGCCAATGCTAAGATTTTATCTTGATCAGCTATGACGAGGTCAGTATGTTTCAATGTATGTGTCGCTTCAAAAAGATCTACAAATTGTTCGCCATCTTTGGCATTTCTTACAATAATATCTCCATGTACCTTGTCAGCATCGAAGAAGTGAATCGGTTGACCAGACAAAAGCATAAAAAGATTTGAGAAGTCTACCCAGTTGTTTCTAGGATTCGCTCCCATATCAATCATTTGTAATCTTGTGAAGAAACTTGTCTTTTGAAGGGTGATATTGTTGATTTCAATAAGGGTATAAGTACGAGCTGCAGGACTTTCTACTCTCACTGATCTCAGTGCTGGAGTAGCATGTTCCAAGATATTACGCATATCATTCCCATAAAAACTTTCTGTCCAAATTGGTGTTTTGTCATAAGCGATAGAAGTAGATTTATCAAGTGTATGATAAATTGCATGAAGTTCTATAGCTGCTCCAAAATGTCCAGTTAAATCTGGTCTATTTGTGAGACATTTATTATCTACATCAAGGACATAACTATTGAGTCGTGGATATTTATTTTCCAAAGGAGTACCTAAATCCTCATCGCTAATATCATCAAAATCTTGTTTCAGGTCCCAGATACCATGTGCGTCCATATCTTCCAAAATATCAAGTTCCTCCTTTGAACAAATCATTCCATTAGATTCTATTCCTCTCATTTTTCTTTTTTCAATAGTCATATCTGCTTTGGCGAAATATGTCCCAGGTAATGCAACTGGCACATAGAGACCTGCTGCAATATTACTTCCACCACAGATAATTTGGTATTCACCTTTATCTCCACAATTTACAACACATACAGACAGTCTATCTGCTTCTGGATGTT
This sequence comes from Candidatus Absconditabacteria bacterium, assembly GCA_037130715.1. Taxonomy (GTDB): domain Bacteria; phylum Patescibacteriota; class Gracilibacteria; order Absconditabacterales; family Absconditicoccaceae; genus UBA5124. The sequence continues at coordinate 23,595 of JBAXSM010000004.1, read as the reverse complement.
TTTCACAAGATGTTGTGTATCAAATTACGATACTATCTGTGATTTTTCTTTCGATAATTTCTTCGATTTCACAAGTTTTGAGCGTGAGTTCTCTAGCAATATCTTCAGGTGCTTCCTGAACTGAGATATATTTCTTGAGGAGAGATGAATGATATTTCATATGGACAACAATAGAGTATAAAGATTCTTTTCAGCATAACTGTCTTCGAATATAGGTATTTCGAATCAAAAAAAAAGAGAAAAAAAGAAATAACAAAAAACACTCCCTGAAAAACAGAGAGTGTCTTTTTTGATAGGATGCTATCAAAATGTGTCAATGAGATAAATAGCGTTCATATATGATGATAAATTATCATATCTTACTGTTGTTTTTTGACGTCGACTATTTTTACACAGTGGATAACAAGAGCTACAACAGCGAAAACTAGCACGCTAATAGATGTCCAATATGACAAGTCTTTGATCGCTTTACTTAAATCTAATCGATAAGAAATGATGAGAAGTGAAGCAATGCTAACTGTGCAAAAGTAAATAGCAAGATCAAGAAATATGCTCATGTAAGATGATATTTTGGTGCTCATAAAAGCACCTGCCCAAAAGCACATAAATGCCAAAGCAACAATCACCCAACTAGCAAAGTATCTATCTCCATAAGTAAGTACGATGCTTGCATCTTGAAAAGGTTCAATACCCAAGATAATACCGATACCAATGGTAAAGAGTATTGAAGTTACGATACCAAGAACCAAAACAAATACAACACTGATTATGGATGTAATAGTTTTCATAGTGTAGTAGTCCGGATCAGCAAACAGTGCTGATTTGCCACGCCTTTCCGTGGGGTTTATAAACCGGAATGTTTAAATAATTGAGGCTCTGCTTCCTCTAGGCTCATCCATTCTGTATATAACAAACGGGGACAAAATATTGACAGGATTATTGAATAATTCTTTGTCTGCATAACAGGACATGAGTATCTTTATTAGGAGATCCCCAATGGCAAAAAGGGAAAGAACCAAATTTACCCTTATCCTGCCATTCTATAACTGCCCATTCTGTATTATCCCAATAGGATGCCATACCACAAATGTTGTACTGTTTAGTCACATCTGTCCAAGTAGCAATAGCCATAAGCTCTTGATGATTTACATTGCGATATCCCTCGATTTTGACATCTTTATCTACCAATTCTTCACCGATATTTACATCGATTATATAATATGGTTGATCTGAGAATGTTGGTGTATAAGCACCATTACATCCAACAGAATATAATAGGTAATGTCCTTGGCTTGCACAGTCCATACGATGTTCAAGTCCAGAATCTCCAGATATCAAAGAAGCTTGCTTTCTAAAAGAAAGCGTTTTCTCTGGGATCACAGGGATAAATGAAATATTTCCATCAGCAACTCCACCTACGGCAATAGCATCCATAACTTGTTCTCTATAAGAATAGAGTTTCGCAAGTATTTCAGCTGGATAACCAAGTGTTTCAAGATATTGAATTTGAGCAGAAAAGAGTCGATCAAGAGGAGAATTCTTAGAAATTCTAAGTTCAGTCTCTTGATACAATGTTGTTCTTTCTTCTGGAGCAATATCTAATAATAACTCCACCAATCTTTCCTGAATAAGCATAATTTCTGTTTCCATATTGTTTATAGTTTAATTGATTATTACTCTTCTAATAATTGATCTCTCAAAATAGTAAGTGCTTCAAGATAGATGACCTCATTGGAGGACTGGCAATCTTTGATAGCATCTTTGAATTGATTGAATTGTGTTTCATATTTTGGAAGTTCATTTGGAAGTTCTTGTGGAACTGTTTCCGAAAGTAAACAATTATGAAGCAGATCTAATTTTGCGTCTTGTGTTTCCATATTGTGTATATATTATGTTAATGATCTCATTGACATTTGTAATATAATGATTATTGTAAAGATATCAAGTCATACCTAGCAAAACCTGTTGTCAGAAATTTACAACAAAAGGAAAAATCAGAACGTGATGGGCGTCCTGATTTCTTTTGTGTATATGTATTATTTGTCCATAAATCTTTCGAAAATTTCTTTTGAAAACCATTTATCAAATAATCTTCATCATGAGTCAGTCATAGGATTTACATTCTTTTTTAAATATGTTAGTTTTTCAAACATAGTTTTTCTTACATAATCTAGTTCAGCAAATAATCAAATACTTTCAGAATTCTCTTTTTTGAATGTATCTAGTCCATCTAATATACTTTTACATGCCGATTCCATACCAAGAATATCATTTACAGTCCCTCTAAATCCCCAACTACGAGAACGACAAAATGAGGTATATGCATCACAACAAGTCTCAAATCGTTGAACAGAATCATTTATTTGTTGTTGTATTTTGAGAAATGATTCCTTTTGTTCCTCTGTTTCTGGTATGGTTTCTTTAGGTAATTCGGTTTTTGGAAAGTGAAATCCATAAATGCGTGTTTTCTCTTTACTACTTGCTTCTACCGTAATGCTTACTGAATCTGTATAGTTTCAAATATTTGTGATTTTGGTTTTTGTAAAACAAAGACCTCGATCATCTCCACTGCTATCATTTCTTGCTGGTCTATAAACTACATGTTCTTTTTGTTCTTTACCGTTGTACCACACTATCACATTGTTTCCATATTCACAAATATTTCCAAGTTTTACTGTTCCACACGTATATGACATTATACCTTGCTGACTATTAATGTTAACCGTTCATTCACATACAGCATCACTCCATTTCTCTGACTTTTGTTTCAAATAATTAGCCATATTCTTTAATACATATTTTTTTGGATGACTGATTTTATCATACAGGTCTTTATCAGCAAAGAGTAATTTTAAAACAAAAACATCATCGTTCAAAATTTTTGCGTCGATTTTGTCAACGATTGCATCTATTTTGAATGTAGATGCCTTCAATGGATTCTCTTCTATATTTTTTATGAGTTCTTGTTCATTATTTTTTATTAATGATTCTGCTTTTTTTCTTAACTCTACATAGTAGTCTTTGTTATCATCAAATGTATAGAATGATCCTGATCATCCTGATTTATACACAAGCAAGAGATATTCATTATCATCTCTTATTTTTGGAATTTGTTTATGTCGATTATATCATCATATCTGGATAACTATTTTTTTCATTATTTCTCTATCATCGAGAAGTGGGGAATCTTTTTCCACAAGAAAATTTAGTATTGCTCCACCTGATCATGTGTGGCTATCTCCACCAGCATCAAGCATTGTATTAATTATTTGTTTATCTTCTCTCAGACCAGCATTGTCTGGTATATTAACATATAATGACGATAAACAATTTGTTCGGACAATTGGAATAATCTTGAGAATAAAATCTTTATCTTGCATCAGATCAGACATTCAAAGATATTTACAAATATCAGGTTGATCCTTTATGAGTTCTAACATAAATTCCTTATCATTGAGAAGTTCTGGTATGATGTACTTTATAATACACTGATCGTAATTATATGTTTGTATTCACATATAATCTCACCAGACAGAGTAGTCTTCATATCTAATATTCCAAAGTTTTTTAATAATATCTTTTGATCATCTTATAAATTCATCAGATTCGCAAAATTCTCTTTGGATTTTCTTTGCTCAATTTTCTTTTCACCTTTGTGTTTGTCACATTCTTCCCAAAAAAGCTTTAATTCTGGCTTTCGCTTCTTCTGGGATATCCTTCATGGTTTTGATGACATCATCATTTGTTGTTTTTTGTATTACGCTTTGTTTTGTTTCTGTACTTTTTCCATCTTCTGGAGTAATGATAGTTTCATCAATTTTTGTCATGTGTATAGCTGTTTATAAATTAAATTATTCTGCTGTATGGGTAGAGGATTTATTGTATTTAGATTCTTTTAATTGCATAAGAAGATCAAAATTAGGGATTGTACAATCAGGTAATATTTTGGGCATATGAACGCCTACTTTTATTTTTCATTCTTGGATGAGTTGTTGGTAGAGAGATTTGGGTATTCATATGCTATCTCTTGGTAACGCATCAAATAGATGATAATAAAGAGATATTCAAAGTGACATATCTTTCGTTAATTTTAAGTTATAATACTCTCAATCCTTAGTTAAATAAGCTATCAACTTGTCATAATCTTCAATTGTCTTCATGCTGCGTAGTAAGTTGCTAAGAAGAAGTTCTTTATATGCTGGATTATTATCTAAATCATCCTTTCAAAATCCTATTGTTTTTCCTAAAGAATCAAAAGATATGTTAGCAATTAGATATTCCAAAAACTCTTTTCTATCCTCTCATGTTAATTCCTTTAATGTACTGATATCTAGAATATGATACTGATCTTTTATTCATTGTTCTTTTAATCGCTTAAACATATTTGCTCCATCCTTCTTTTGTAAACATCATGGAGTAAGTGCAATATGTTTATAAACAAATTCAGCAGTACTACTGTATACATCAACATGGTGTATAGGAATATCTAGGATATCTCATTCCTTTGTTTTTACATGCCCTGCAATATAATGAAATTCGTTTCTTCAGAATCATAGTTCTTTGTATATCTGATTCATAAATTCAATTGTAAGCTGCTCTTCTGGATAAAGAGATAAAATTGTGGTTAAAGGGACTCGTTTTGTTAATCTTTCAATTTTATTATAATCTATCTCATTAGCACTTATTTCTTGTTTTATAATATAGTTCCATGCATTACAATCTACGAGTGAAGCAAGTGGATTGCTATTTGATTGAAATATACGATCTACAGTTGTATCACCATCCCTATACCAGTAATCTGAACCTCGAGTAGACTCTTCATCTAATGCATACTTATCTAACATCTCTGCTAATTCCTCCTTAGAGAAAGATATTCCTCTTTTTTTCATATAGAGTAAGATTTTCCCTTTTTGAACATCTATATCTTCAAGTCTTTTTTCATCGAGAAAAGATGGAATATGATGTTTATCTAAGCAAATTTTTTTAAAGGATGGATGTTTAATAAGGTTTATATCAATATTAAATTTTGCTAGTCTTACAAAGATATCATGCATAAACTCTTTGTCTTCCTCTTTTGGTAAAATGAGATTGATAAGGCGTATAAGAGCATCTTGGTTACTAAATATGTCATATGCTCTATAATAGCAACTCATTCATCCTTCTCTAAATACTGTTTTTGAGCCAACTACTTTTAGGTTTTTACCATGATCTTCACTAGAACTCGGTCTAACAAGATGTCCTCATTTAGAGTGAGATGCTGGTATTCTATCATGAATCTCATAAATATCAGTTAATAGTTTTAGAACTATTTTTTTGATAAAATCAAAAGGGAGGATATCTAAGCTTAAGTATAAGATATCTATTATATCACTTTCATACGTGCCCCCTCTTTTTTCTAATAATGCCAGCACTCAATCTTGAATAATTTCTATTTCTTCTGGAGAAAACGGCGTTTTATTTTGTTGATGTGATTGAAGAAATGGTTCAAATCTTCGAAGTGAAGGACTTTCTTTAAATGATCAACATAATGTTTCAATATCTGATTTACTCTCTTTATAGCGGTGAGTAGATGATTCTTCTGTAAGAAGTGTTTCTGCAATTTCTTTACCAACTGTTCATTGGGCTCTTAATTCTTTTAGTTTCTTTGCTAGATTGCTTCTATAAAAGTCATCTGTAGGTATCTTTCTCATCTGTATAATGTTTATAAACTAAATAACTTTTACTCTATTTTCTCTAATACGAAAGTATTTTCTCCACCAGACACCGTAAATCCTGCATTTGCTAATGCTTCCTCACTAAATCACTTCTTTTTTATCTCTTCTTTTTCCTTGTCTGATTGCATAAATGCGTCATCGTATGTATGAGTAATAATACATCTTCTTATACTAGGAAGCTGTTCAAGAAGTGTTGAAATATTCCCATAGAGATCGTTTACGTGATTTTCTGAGATAATGAGTTCTTGTGTATTTTGGAGTAGATTGAGAATGATTGCTTTGCGATTATCTCCTACATCATTTCCCATACATTCGTCTTGTATAGTAATTACCATTTTATTGGTTGGACAAATATTTTTGTACTCATCTGATTGTTCTAATTGATGAGTTCTACAAGCATGTTCAATATATTCTAAATGTTTGACTTCCATACGAGAGATGTTACTTAAAACGAGAAAACTTGCTCATGTTATGATATGGTCAAATAGCTTAAAATCTAATGTTGTATCGTGACCATCAAGCTCTACCATATAAATTCAATTTGCATGTTTATTGCACGCCGCTAGCAAAAAATCAATCTGACTTTTGTTCATTGCCATGATACTATCCTCATCTGGTTTAAAAAATCCCATAGTGACTGCATTAGATACCATTCTATCTACTGTTTCCAATGAGCAAAGAGGATCTTCGGGGTAGTTGGAACCATTGTTGAAATTCTTTCGTAAAAGATCAATCTGATCTCTATCTGTTTTCATGACATTTGCAATATTTTGGAGCAAGGCATCTTCTTTGACATAAACATTGTATTTGATTTCTGGTTGTGTCATCGTCAGCATACGAATAAATTGCTCCTTGCTGAGATCAGTGAGTCATTGTGACAGAGCTTGTTCGTGTAATGCACTTATGGCTTCTGTAATCTGATTTTTTTCTTCACGAATTTGTCTTTTTAATTTTCAAGCTGCTTTGTATTCCTCAATCACTTCACTATGAGCTTCCTTAAAAGTTTTTACAAATATTTTCTTCGCATCTAATTGTATCTTTGAAAGTGTATCTGCATCCAAATATGATAGCGCAGTACTTATCTCATCTTTTTTTCTTTTGATAACTTTTAGCAATCCAGATACATCATCTTTTAGCTCTCATTTAAGCGTGTTGTGTGATTGGGTTACTTCAAGGGATTGTTTTTTGAGATCTTGAATTTTAGTTGCCATAACATTGTTGTAAATATATAAATTATTATTGACATTTAGATATTTATATATTATAAAAGAAATATCAAGTCGTAACTGGAAAAACCTGTTGTCGGAAATTTACAACATAAATAAAAAAGTAAGACTATGAATAGTAATGCGAAAATGTAAAGTACTATGGCAAAAATTTGCTTTATTTTGCTTTTTGGGTAAAATTTATTTAAGCTTTTTTATTAGTAATACACATATATGGCCACACCGAAACAAACACTTGATCAATACAATCAAGTAGGTTCTGAATTGAAGCAAAAGCTCCATCCACTTTTTGATGAAAAAAATAAAAAAAGAGCAGCTATTAAAGAGCTTTTTGGAGATAATCCAGAGGATCTCAAACAGCATTCAGCATCTATGAGAGCTAAATTGAATCAAAAATGGAGAACTGAGAATGCCGAATTATTAGAGACATATAAGGCCTTGTATGATCAAAAAAAGACAGATGATGAAAATTTTCTACTGAGATTATAAAACTACAAGAAGAAAGAAATATATATCAGAAAGAAATTCCACAAAAGGACAAAGATTTTCTCAATCAGAGTCCTACGGACAAAACTATATTAAAGAGTAAGTCAACCAAATTAAAATCCAAGATAGAAAAGATTTGACAAAATATAGATGTAGAAGCAAAATTTAAGTTTTTACAAGAGTATAATAATCCATATGCTCTAATAAAAGATATAGAAGACGGAGATGCCGCCAAAACCCTATTAATTGAAGAAAAGACAGATATTAGCCAAGCAAACAAGTGACTAAAAGCCGAGAGAACGGTATTACTTGCAAAAAAAAGGTATTTGATTGAGGAAATAAAAAAATTGAAACCTCAAAATTTAGATCAACAACCAGAAGAGAAACAGAACCTACGACAAAAATTTAAAAAACAGAAAAAAGTCAAGAATATACCATTAGATAACTTAGAGTCAGAGAAGGAGGATTTAGAAGCAGATATAAGTGAATTGAACGATGCAATTACTCATAATACATCAAATATCAGTGTCTTACAAGCAGAGATTGATACAAGAAATAAAGAAATCAAAAGATTAGAGAAAGGATTTGAATATTTCCCTTTAGAATATAAAACATATCTTTCTAGAAAGCTTAAGGATATAGAGACCCAAATTAATCAAATTGAAATTATGCAGAATAGTATCAAGGAGATCTATAAAGTTCAATATGAAGCAATAAAGAACGTACAGGATGCTATCGATAGTGTTCAATCAGAAAGAAAAAAGATCGATAATCAGTATGAAGCTCAAATAAAAAAACTCGAAAGGAGAAATACAATATTAAATGCTTGGAAAGATATTAGTGAAAATATCTTGGCTGAAAAGACTAAAAAATCACCAGAAAAACTAGAATCCATCAAAAATAATACATCCTTGATGGCTGAAGATATTATTATGAGAACACTTTTACTCTATATTTCCATACATAAGAAATATGATCCGAAGGTAATATCTGTGGTATATGCGTTGATGATTAAAAATAAAACAGCGGCTCAAAATATGATTCAAAAATTGATACAATATTGATATTTTATAGATTTCTTTAATTGGATGGTTCAGAAGGATCCTATATTCTCAAAAGAAATATTGGGTATCTGGATAGCTTCTCTAGAAGAACCAATTGAAGAGTTGGTCTCAGTACAAACAATAGAAAATAGAATAGGAATCAAGGATCAGAAGATTGTTTATGATAGAATTCCGGATACACATACTTTAATCAAAATTCTATATTCTCTCTGAATATTGGACGAAATTAAGGTACTGCTTAAGAATCAGTCATCAGAAATGTCTGAAACATTCAAACAACGATTTGGTGAAAATGCTGCATTATATGGATGAATAAAAAGTATAATCCAAAGGACATCTACGTTGTATTTCGAAGATATCAAAAGAGAATTAGAATCATCTATAATACAAAAAAAATACAGATAAATAGAAAAAGAGAAAAGAGCCATTTGGCTCTTTTTTATGATATGTTTATAAACAGTAATCTCCAATTGTATGCACCAATAATGATTTAGAAAGAGTTAAAATTTTTTCTTCGATCTCTTTATTTACAGCTAAATGATGTTTGTCGTTTAACTGCGGTAGCGTATCATTATCAATCCACATGGTATATGTATTGTTCTCTTTGTCTTGAGTCAATGTCACATAACTATGAAAACAATTTTGACGATCAATAGGTCTCTCATAGGTATATCTAATATCTATCATACGTGGATTCTCTTGAGACATATCAACAATAGTTTGATTTCATTCTTTTTTATATTTAAGAGTAATTTGGATTCTCATTTTGTTGTACTGTTTATCATAGAAAGTTGGACTTACCATAGTAATATGTCATTCGTTAAGCTCTTCTTTGATTTTGGAACGGCAATACAAATGCTGAAAATCTTTACTAGAGAGTTGACGTAGCATATCAGATAATTTATCTATTTCCTTTCTTGTTTGCTCCCAATAATTTTCATCAAAAGTCGTTTCAAAATTTCATAATCACGCTAATGGTATACTAGCATTTTTGTTTCATAAAACATAGATCTTTGTTCAATTAGGTCCATCCATAGTATCAATTATTTTAGCATACTCAGTTTTTTGTACAAGTTCTTCAAATTCCATATCAGAAAATTTTTCTGATTCTCAAATAGTAAGCATACAACCTTTATGTTTTTTTATTTCATGATCTCATACAACAAAACAGACATCTTTTAGGAGTTTTATTTTAATAAGAACAGATCAGGCTTCATTGACAGAAAAATCAAAATCATAATTTATTTCCCCATCGTGTTCTCTCTCTACATGATAATTAGATTTAATAAGATTTTGTAATCGAAGTCTTTCTTGTGGGGTATTATACATTCCCAATAAGCGAGTTGTATCAGCTTTTTTATGAATAGAGACAAATCATGTAACCGTATCTCATAAGTGTGTCATAAAAGAATCAATGAGTTTTATTTTTTCATCTTCATCAAAATTAAGTAAGGTATTTCATAAAATATCAAAAGAAGCGGAATGAAATTGTTCGGGTATCATCTTTTTGTTTGTACCATCAATCCGTGTGGAAAGTTTTTTTTTCTTTAAAAAGGTATAAATATCATCATTAACAAAGAAACAATTATTTTGATCAAAGAAATATTTTTTTGAAGTATCATATGCCATTCAAAATCACATATCTAGGAAATACGTAAGATTATTTTTGTATGCATCTGCAGTATCTACACCAACAAAACAATGAGATTTTCTAAAGGCATCAATTTCTTTGTTTTTATCATCTAGTGGCCAAAATCGATTTTTATCATCCATATATTCTATTCATAGGAGTTGTTTATATATTTGTACCTCTTTGCTCATATCTCAACACCCAAATCATATATGTAAAGCTCACATATATTTCTTTAATTTTTCTGTATTTTGCTTAAGCAGATCCATTTCTCACCAATAGAGTTCACTATATTCACCTCATTTGAGGACGTTATTATAGAGATCAGATCATTGATCCTTATAAGCATTATTAAAAAGTAATGTATCGTTTTCTTCTAATGCAATATATCCCTGGTTTTTATCTGTCTTTTTATCTTTGATGTTTTTATTTTTCTTTTGTAAATTTTCAAAATTTTGAATAATATGTGTAATAGCTCAATCATGCATATCAGGATATTCTTCATGTATATATTGCTGTATATCTTCTATATGCATAGCATTGGAATTGAGAAGTAATTTACATACTTCAGCATATCAGCCACAAATATCTTTAGCAATTTCTTTATGCGTGTTGAAACACTCACGTACTTTCTGATTGAATGCTAGTAATGATTTTAATTGTCTTTTGTTTTCTCTTCATGTACTTGAAAATTCAATACGATCTTTGGTCGCAGAAGATAAATAATAAGAAAAGGATTCTCCTGCTGCATTGATTACTTTTGTGCTACGTGACATAAAAAACATGAGATTACAGAGAGAAACATCATTTGTGGACTCTATTTTATTAATCAATTGTTGATTGAGGTGTTGGGGAGTTACCAGATCAATCTCTATGGGTATCAGAAAATCATAATCCAGCCCTGTAAATCTGACTTTGATAGTCACCAGATTGATAGGAGTTGATGATTCAAAATGCATTTCTCTCAAGTACCATAATAAGGTATCTTTCGGATTCTTGCCTCATATATAATCAGCAGGGACATCAGCAATTTCCATAGATTCAACAGGATAAGAAAAAAGATCAGAACCTAGTTTTTCTAAGTCTTCTTTCCAATTTGTTTGAATATCTAAAGAATTATTGTTGTTTTGCATACGTATGCATTTTCCAAATTAAATCAAAAATACTCTGCATGGTCAAAAAGAATTTATCACTATGAATAATGATTCCACACATATCGTGATCTGTGTATAATGCTATAGCAACTTTGTTGTCATAGATCAAAAGTTCATCAGGAATATTGAAAATAGTATCTTCTATAAGGATACTTTCTTTTAAAAGTAATTTGTCTGATTTTTTGTGATAAGATTTGTTTTCAGGAGAATTACTCAAAATGACTTTAGCTAGGACTTTATTTTTTACTCTATTAGGAATAAATATATGCATAAGATATTCAGAAAGTTTTTCATTTAATTCATGTCTTCCCATAAATGCTTTCAGGTCGGTTTTGGATGATAATTGATCATCATACATTTTTTTCATTCCCTCAAATCCCTCAAAAAATTGAATTTTAGGCTTATTACCAAAGGTATCAGCCAAAGCCAATAATTCTGGCACTTTTGCTTTAAAGGATTCATATTTTTGTTCAAGTTGCCTAAGGAGGGTATCAGGACTTATGACGCTGTAATATTTTACATCACCTTTATTTGTATCACTAGAGACACCTTTTTTCTTTAAATCTTCCAAAATAGTATACACAGTGACTCTCTTAATTTCGCTTCTTCTAGCAATGGTACTAGCAGGGGAGCTGCCTAATTCCAGAGCAGTCAAATAGACTTTAGCTTCTTTTTCGCTAAATCCATAGTTTTGTAAAGTGATGAGTAATGATGCGTCCATAAAAACCCAAACAATAAATAAAAAGATATACAATAAGTATACCCAGAATTGGTATTTATGCAAATTTTCATATATATAAAACCCTTGATACACAATGTCAAAACCATATAATAAACCTATTATTATGAGATTTAGTTCCTAGCCAAATCGCCTTATGATAAGTCAATCAGTATTTTCTACAGATATTCAGCTTGCAGAGCTTCTCGTTGGCGAAGAACATCGCCAATCTCAGGGGATGGAATTGATCGCTAGTGAAAATTATCAATCTCAGGCAGTCTTAGATGCTCAGTCATCACTCATTGCCAATAAATACGCCGAATGAACACCAGGAAGAAGATATTATGGTGGTCAAGAATTTACGGATCAAGTTGAACAACTTGCTATCGAAAGAGCTAAAACAATTTTTCATGCTGATCACGCCAATGTACAGGCACTTTCGGGAGCAGCAGCAAATATCTGTGCATATGCTGCGTTTATGGAACCAGGAGATGTAATTCTCGGTATGGATTTATCGCATGGAGGTCACTTAACTCATGGAGCACCGGTGACCTTTTTGTCCAAAGTATTTCGTTTTGAAAGATATAAAACATTGCCAAATGGAGAGATAAATTTTGATCAAGTCCGTAGTTTGGCTCTTCAACATCGTCCAAAAGTGATTTTGGCAGGATTTAGTGCGTATCCAAGAGAATTGGATTATGCTAAATTTGTCGAAATTGCACATGAAGTCTGAGCTATTGCTTATGCAGATGTCTCTCATATTTGAGGTCTCATCGCTGCAGGTGTTCTCCAAAATCCACTTGATCACTGATTTCACGCGATGATGACTACGACTCACAAATCACTTAGAGGACCAAGATGAGCAATTATTCTCAGTAAAGGAATTGTCTCAAATCCACTCAAAAAACCAGATGATACGATAGAAAATATTCCTACAAGAATCGATAGAGCAGTATTTCCTGGTGTTCAGTGATGACCACACATGAATACAATTGCGGCTATTGCCGTGGCATTGCATGAAGCAAGCACTCCAGAATTCAAAGCTTACGCGCAACAAACAATCCTAAACGCCAAAGCTATGTCAGAATCGTTTCTTGAAAAATGATACAAACTAGTTACAGGATGAACAGATAATCATATGATGGTCTTAGATTTCACAGGCACTGGCTTGCATGGTTGAGAAGTTCAAGAAATTTTGGATAAGGTTGGTATTTCCACTTCCAAATCTACGATCCCAGATGATCCAAATCCGCCGTTTAAACCAAGTGGTCTAAGAATTGGTACACCAGCCATGACAACCAGAGGCATAAAAGAAGCTGATGCACGTCGTATTGTGGAGTTTATTCACGAGGCTATTACCCATAGAGATCAGTCAGAAGTTCTTGATCAATTGAGACAAAAAGTGAGCGAGTTTTGTAGTGCATTCCCTGTCCCTGGTGTGAGAAGATAAAAGGGATTAGCTAAGAAGAAGTAGTCAATGATTTTGGTTCTTTGTGAATTGTTTGAGCTGGACTACATTCTTAAATAGCAAACTGAACTATATAGCGAGTCTCACAAAGAACTAGCCTCTTTGGTTACTTTCCCGGCTATGAGGGAAAGTAATGCCCCGCCGGCAAGGCGATAAAAAAGAAAATATAAAGGTAAAAAACGTAGTGAATACTTAGTAATAAATGCTTTTATCTTCTATCTGATTATCTATGGATATCAAAAATCTAGATCAATATCTGGATTATCATCTGTATTTGTGAGATCCTCAAGAATTGGTGGATGGAATTATTGCGAAAGCAAAAAAATATCTACCAGAAGATCAGATTCCACTTATTCAGAGAACCTATGAATATGCCAAAGAGAAACATGAATGACAAGTCAGACTCTCTGGTGAGGCATATATTATCCATACGATCAAAGCGACAGAATTTCTCATGGAGATTAACCCAGATGTCGCAAGTATTCAAGCATGTTTATTGCACGATGTCATTGAAGATACCGATGTCACCCAAGAAGATATTCAAAAAGAATTTTGAGGAGAAATTGCCGTGCTCTGTGAATGATTAGTGAAAGTTTCTAAGATTAAATATAAATGAGAAGACAGACATATCGAAACACTCAAAAAAACATTCTTGGCGATGGCCAATGATTTAAGAGTAATTTTTATTAAACTCTGTGATCGTATTCACAATATTCAGACACTTCAATATCATCCAAATCCTATAAAAATAGAAAAAATTGCACAGGAAACACTCAAAATTTATGTACCAATTGCGAGAAGACTTGGACTCTATTATTTTCAATTATACTTAGAGAATGGCTCATTTAAACATATCAATGAACCAGAATTTACCAAGATTTTCAATTATCTCAAAAAATATTTTAAAAACGAAGAGAAATATACAAATAAGTGAATTGAGACACTTACCCATTTACTTCACAAAGAGTGAATCAAAGAATTTACGATCAAAGGAAGAATCAAAAGTCCGTACAGAATTTATGAAAAATTAGAAAAAAAATATCAAGCTAGCGATATCTGAGAAGTGATGGATTTGCTCGCATTTAGAGTGATTACAACATCAGTGGCTGACTGTTATATGGTATTGTGAATTATTCATAAATATTACACGCCATTGATCAAAAAAATCAAAGATTATATCGCCGTTCCTAAATCAAACTGATATCAAAGTGTTCATACGACGGTACTTGGAATGTTTCCGTTCCCGACAGAAATCCAGATTAGAACCTATGAAATGGATGATATTGCAGAATATGGTGTAGCGGCTCATTTTGCATATAGCGAACACAATAAATCTATCTCCGTAGGGGAATATCAAGGACAATGGATTAGAACACTTCACGATCTCGTAAACACCTACAAGGAAACTGATGATAAGGAAAATTTCAAAAATGAACTAAGAATTGAAGTACTCAATAAACGTATGTATTTATATACACCAAAAGGGGATGTCATAGAGATTTCCAATGGATGAACGGTGCTTGATTTTGCGTTTGCTGTGCACTCTGAAATTGGGTTGAGATTCAAAAGTGCAATTGTAAATGGGCAGATTAAACCTATCAACTTTATCGCAAATACCTGAGATGTTATTAGCATCAATACCTTCAAAAATAGATATTCTGCCAATAAACATTGGTTGGAATTTTTGACAACGGTCAATGCCAAATCCGTGCTCAATAGATTTCTCAAAAATCAACAAAAAGACGAAATTCTCAAGAAACATGTCGAAGAACTCAATATATTGTTAGAAAAATATAGTCTTCCAAAATACGAAGGTTCTGGAGACAAAATTTCAAAATTATATACAAAATCAGAATTCGAAAAGAAGATGGTCGAAATTCTTGATAAAAAATTAACCTATAGTCAGTTTATCAAAACGGTATATCCAAAAGAGCGAGATGTCCTCAATAAATTGGTAAACTCAAACTCTCATGGACAAGGTACCGTGACCAAAGAAATTCCTATATCATCGAGAGTGCTTGTAGATGGAGATAGATTATTTAATTATACCTTATGTCCTGAATGTAATCCACTTATAGGCCAAAAAATTATTGCGAAAGCAGGTAGAGATGGAATCAAGGTTCATACCACAGATTGTAAATCACTCAAAACAATCTCTCTTGAGAAACTTTTGGAAGCACATCGAGATGGTGCATCAACCAATAATTATGGTGTTTCTATTGAACTTGTGATCTTCAATAAATATTCAAATCTCTTAGATATTATGACAATATTCTCTGATTTACGTTTGGTGATCCTTCAGGTTTCTATCAAAAATAATGGTGATGGAACGAGCAGTATATTCCTTGAATCTGAATTTAAAAATCCAGCGCGTATTGCTTTCCTCGTAAATAGCTTGAAAAAGTATGATGATTCCATAAAAATCAACAAAGAAAGAGTCTATTAAGTCTCCATTTTATTCCTTATTCCCACAGATACAATGCCAGAAACAGCTTGAGTAGTAGTAAATAGTTCATCTCCATTATATGGACTTTTAAATGGACAATGAGCATCTTTGCAGATTCAAGCATTGATTGTAATTTTTGTGATCCTTTGGGTGTTGTGTATTATTTGGGTGGCTAGAGACAGTTTGGCAAGAACAAATAAACTCTCTACACAAGTTATCTCAATTATGCTTGTGACCCTTTTGTCTCCAGTAGTTGGTTTGCCAATCTATCTTACCTTTAGACCAATGAGATATTCTCATGATAAATTGCCTCGAAGAGAATCAGCAGTTATGAATATGATTGTCTGTTATAATTGTGCAGCACTCAATCCCAAAGAACATGAATATTGTCTCGCCTGTGGAGAGAATCTTAAAATAAAATGTAAACAATGCGGAAAAAACTACCCACATTCTTATGGATATTGTTCGTATTGTGGGGCACCAAACATAGAATAAAATCAGAATATATTTTTGTAAAGTCTGCTATTCGTAGCAGATTTTTTAATCTCATGGGTATCTTTGTCGTGATGGTTTAATATTTTTTTTGCTCTTCGATCAAATTGTTGTTGGTGTTCATATTACTTTTCAATCATCTCCATCAGGTCTATCATATGTTAGATCTCTAGTTAATCTTTTTTTAAACACATCTATCATTTCTGTATCATTTGCTGTTCATTCTGTTTCGATATCTTCATTGATTGTATTTCCCTTTGTATGCATAATCTTCTCTCAAAAGATAAAAACGAGAGATAAAAATACATATTTAGATATAAAAATCAATATATGAAATAGAGTATTTAAAATAAAGAAGCGATATTTTTTTATTGAATTACTATATCTTAGATATAAGACACTTATTAAAAAAAACCATCAGTCAGTGAATATCTGACTAATGGTAGAAGTCTGAGTACGTTTTTCTCATGCAATGTTGGTTTTGAGTGTTGTTTGTTTTTGATTAAGGAGATATCTTCCACGAAGATACATAGATATAATAAGCAATTCTGCAATAGAAATTCCCAAACCAGTCTCCATATAACGATGGATGATTTTACCATTCTTTTTGATGGTCAAAATACTTTCTTCTTCACGAATTTTGAAATCAACCTTCAATGAGGTGTTTTCATAATACAGAATAAATAAGCAACGGTTATGTGGATATTTCTTGTTTGTTTTTGCAATTCTTTGCATAAACATTTCGCTATCTCCATGGTCATCAAGTGGTAGAGATGCAAATTTAAGGATATCTCCTGCTATAAGCAGTGGCTGAAAGACAAGCAATGCTTCTTTTACTTTTTTGGCTTTTTCTTCAGTATTCATACTACATAGTTTAAATGATTTATATTTTTGTTTACGGAGTATAAACATAGATATCTAAATATAGAAATCAAGAGAATACTAGATATTGACTTTTATAGATATTTAAATATAAGGGAATTAATAAACAAAAACAATTAAATCAAAAATATATGACAGAATTAGAAGCTTATTTACGAAAAAATTTACCAGGAGTCGAAGACTGTGGTGAAAAAGACTTGCGAATTGTTGAATTTGAAACGCTTACAAGACTTGCACTTTCACCAAGTTTTGATTTAAAAGTTCCCAACATCCCTCCATTAGAAGGATTAAAACCTGCTCCAATGACGGAAGTATGGGATCTCGTAGAGCAGTTTTATACAGAAAATGGATATGTTATTGAAAAGGGCATCTTCGGTTTGATAGCTAAAAAGGATGGTTTTTGGAAAGGAATAACCATTACAACAATTAGTCAAGATAGAGTTCGGTTTTCCGTTGAATCTATGGGTGAAGAATAAATCTACAAAGAAAATACTTCGCGAATCTGCGGAGTATTTTTATCACATAGAAAATTTTAAATATTTTCTATTCCGCTTTGCGGGATAAAAACGACGTTGAACTTCTTATGGAAGTTCTGGCGTCTTATTTTAGTCTTGATTTTTTCTCTAAAAAGACTAAACCATAGATATAACAATTTATATCTCGTATCAAGTGAAATATGATGCATCTTGAAACCCTTACAGCTACTACAACCAGCACCCAGTAATTTGGTAGGAGTTTTGTATAGTTTCAATCTATAGATCCTACCAGTAGTGGTAGCGATTTTTTTTAACCATTTATATATCTTCTTATGTCTAATCACGAAGAATCTGCCTTGTATAATCAACGTCACAGTTTGGCGCATATCTTAGCTCAAGCAGTACAGAGATCTATGGATCCTTCAGTCAAACTCGGTATTGGACCTGCTATCGATAATGGATTTTACTATGATTTTATTTTCACAGAAGACCTTACTGAAGAACATCTCAAGAGTCTCAGTAAATTTATGCAAAAGATTGTCAAAGAAGGACAACCATTTCTTAGAGTTGAAGTAGATTATACAAAAGCCAAAGAAATTATTGAAATGATGGGAGAAGATTTCAAGATTGAATTGCTCGATGGATTTAAGGCCGAAGGAGAAACTGTCTTTTCTTTCTATATCAATACAATCTCAGCGGCTGCAACCAACCACCTCTTGGCTGACGCTCACGAAGCATACAAAACGAAATATAATAATCTAACTTCATATTTGTCTGACAAATGTGGGTATGCAGATATTCTTGCTGGTCAATTTGTGACATTTATCGATATGTGTGAAGGACCTCATGTAGAAAATACTAAGGAAGTCTTGGTAGATGCATTCGTCCTAGATAAAATTGCTGGTGCATACTGGAGAGGTGATTCTGAAAGACCAATGATGAGCAGAATCTACGGACTTTCTTTCGAATCCAAAGATGAACTCAAAGCATATCAAACTATGATGGAAGAAGCGAAGAAGCGTGATCATAGAATACTTTGAGCAAAATTAAAAATATTTACGATTTCTGATTTGGTAGGTTCTGGATTGCCATTGTTTCAGCCAAATGGAGCTATGATTCGTAAAGAATTGGAAGATTATTTGTGGGATCTCCATAAAAATAGAGGATATGATAGAGTATGGTCTCCACATCTTGCAAAAGAAGATTTGTACCAGGTTTCTGGGCATGCTGGACATTATTTGGATGATATGTTCAAAGTACACGGTGGAACTTCAAACGAAGATTTCTATGTAAAACCGATGAACTGTCCTCACCATACACAAATATTTGCTGATAATCAATTTTCATATAGAGATATGCCAGTAAGATACTTTGAACCTGCAACAGTATATAGAGACGAAAAGACAGGACAACTTTCTGGATTGGCTCGTGTAAGATCTATTACTCAAGATGACGGACATCTCTTCTGTCGTGTGGGACAAATTCATGAAGAAGTAAGTACAATCGTACATATTATCAAAGAATTCTATACAACTATGAATATGCTCGATGGATATCGAGTGAGACTCTCACTCAGAGGTGATGACAAAGAACATTATCTTGGAGGTGATGAAGTCTGGGAAAAAGCAGAAGGAGCCTTGACTAAAGTATGTGATGATGAACATCTTCCTTACAAAGCAGTCAAAGGTGAAGCAGCTTTCTACGGACCAAAATTGGACTTTATGTTCAAAGATGCAATCGGTAGAGAATGGCAACTTGCTACTTGTCAGCTAGATTTCAATCTTCCACAAAGATTTCAACTTTCATACATCAACGAACAAGGAGAAAAAGAGCAACCAATTATGATTCATAGAGCTATCGGAGGATCTATCGAAAGATTTATGTCAGTGATGATCGAACATTTTGGAGGAGCATTCCCATTGTGGTTGGCACCAGTCCAAATGCAAATCGTCCCAGTCGCAGATCCATTTAATGACTACGCATTTGATCTTAGAAGCCAACTCAACAAAGCTGGATTTAGAGTTCGCGTAGATGATAGTGCAGATAGTTTTTCTAAGAAAATTCGTAATGCAGAACTTATGAAAGTCCCATACATCCTCATTGTAGGAGAAAAAGAACAATCAGACAAGACCATCAGCATTAGAGTCTACAAAACCAAGGAACAATTGGTATTGTCAGTCGACGACTTTATCAAGGAAAAACAAGAAGAATATAGAACTAGAGCATTATAATTTCAACTTAAAAAAGAAATCCTCCTAATCGGGGGATTTTTTCTATAAAGTAATTTCAACTCTCTTCCTTCTATTGGTCGCACCAGAAATTATTTTGATATTTTTTTTGATGGTCTTGAAGTGATTTGCTAGGGCTTCAATCAATGCTTCATTGGCTTCACCATCAATCGGTTTAGCTCTCACCCAAACTTTGTACAGTTCATCCCCAAAAAGATCAGTCTGGATCTCTACTTTTTCTTGTTTGGCTCATGGTTGGATAAAGACAGAGATTATCATATGTTATTTTCAGAAATAAATTACCTGTGTATATCTAAAATACATCGTTTTGAAAGTGTAAATACTACATAATTTAAATGCTAAATCTATTGACAAATAAAAGCAAATATGTATAGATATAAGTAATATGATTTATATATAACACTTTGATAATATGCAAAACAAATTTACAGGAGAAATTTCAAAATGATTGGAATCTATTGGTTATAATGAATTAAAAAAGAAAATTGATAATCTACATGGACAGAATTGGATTGAGGAAATTCGTGAATTATCTCCATACTTTTTTCTTGATGCAGAAAAAATAATCAAAAATGTAAAATATTTTTTAGCAGAGGCTATTGATGGAGAAACACTAAAGAAAGAATTAGAAGAAAATAAAGATCATTATCAAAAATATTATGAAAAGATGAAACATAACACATTTAATGAAGCTAAAGAAATTATAGAATCATTGTTGGTTTATATAGAAAAAGTAAAACAGAATACAGGAAAGAGATTAACTCATGTTTTGCTTGCAAATCCTGGTATTGAAAATAGAATGCCAGTCTTTATGAAAAATGTATTGGGTGAAGAAAAAGTTGTTGTAGAAGAAACTCCTATTGTAGAAGAAGCTCCTGTTGTAGAAGAAGCTAAAGAAATTGGAAATCAAGATGAAAAGTTTATGGATGAGATTATAGAAATATTACATAAAAATATTTCAGAAGAAGAAAAATCTTCAGAGATCAAAGATATGTATCAAACTGTTTATGGGAAAAACATGGTGCTGAAAGTGTTCTACAAAAAATTATGACTTACTAATAAAGAAGATATTCAAGCAAGATCTGGTATAGACACAAAGATTGTAGAATTACTTATCTTGATTAAGAAGAATCCAGATGATACAAAAGCAAAGGCAGACCTCGAGAGAAAATTACATCCAGCTTTTATTACAGAAGGAGAAAAAGAAATTCAAAGACCAGGAGTAACAATAGTGGGAACAGTTGATTTATCTACCTTACCTAAGGGAAAAGAACATAAAAAACATGAAATAGGCAAGAATATAGAAACTATGCAAGCGCCTACGACAAATCCATTGGACGAGGTAGGTAAAACTATGACTCACAACAGTTTTTTAGATGCACATGGTCTAACATACGAAGAACTTAGAAAATCTATGCTCAAAAATACTCCGGTAGCAGGGAGATATGTTTCATATAATCCAAAACCATTAAAAGATGGATCAATAGCACATTTTTTTACAGTGTGATTTGAAAAAAAGTGAGTACATGATAGATTGCCGATTAATGTGTTTGTTGCACAAGACCCAAATATGAAATTTGATGATGGTAAAATCTATAAAGTTCAAATCACTGGAGTCTTACTATCAAATAAAACAGGTGATAATAAGCAAACATATAGTGTTCAATGAGAATTAGTTATTGATAAAGAAGTTGAAGAATCTATATGATCAGGAAATTTTATTTGATGAGCAAAATGAGCAGAGAATTTACAAAAATTAGTATAATATTGAAATATTAAAAAAATGAGGCCGTATGACCTCATTTTTTCTATGATTAAAAATTAATAATGTTCATTTTTCACAACTGCATAGGTTTCATCATGACCACAAGCAGGACATACTTTGAGTGGGGCTTTTCCTTTATACACATATCCACATTGCGTACATACTCGTTCAATATCTTCTTCTTTGATTCTTAGAGTATTGAGATTTAGTTGATCATAGAGTGATTGGTATCTATCTGCATGATGTTTCTCAGCATTAGAGATAGCATTAAATTTGGCTGCAACTTCTGGATATCCTTCTTCTGCCGCGATTCTTGCAAATTCTGGATAGAGAGCAGTATATTCGTGAGTCTCTCCTTCTACTGCAAATTTAAGATTTTCCATAGTTGAACCAACGGCTACAAAGACATCAGCCTCTCAGATATTCACTTCATTAGCAGACACACCTTCTTTCTCTTTGAGAGCTACTGCCAATTTATAAAACCAAGATCCATGTTCTCTCTCCTGTTCAGCTGTCTCCAAGAAAATATCTGCAATTTGAAGGAATCCTTCTTTTCTCGCTTTGCTAGCAAAAAATGTGTAGCGATTTCTCGCTTGAGATTCTCCGAGATATGCAGTGACTAGATTGACAAGAGTACGAGACATAGTAATTTGAGTAGAATATAAAAGAATAATTTGAGTGTCATCCCCGCCGCAATTTCATTAAGCGGGGATCTATTGAGATATTCTATAGATTTCCGCCCCAGCTTTGCGACAAGGCGGAAATGACACACAGATAACTAACTAATCCAAGGATAGTATTTTACTATGGATTTTCAACGATAAATCTGTAAAATAAAACCAGATTTTTCTTTATGTATAAAAAGATCAGAAATGAGCTATATAATCTCGCTTCTTATTGCTGCCGCCATTTTATTAGCCTGAGTTAAAATTTTCAGAAAAATGAATATTATGGATAAGCCAGGTTCTGATCTCAAAAATACTAGACAACCGGTTCCTACGATCCTTGGAGTATTTGTATATCTAGGATTCTTAGCGATTATGGGAATCTTGTTCCCACAATATTATAGTCAACCATTATTTTTGGGACTAGTTGTGTGAAGTTTCCCAATTGTATTGGTTCAACTCTTAGATGAATTACATTATATAGGCAAAATTAAGCGAGAAATCTCTCCCAAAATAAGACTGGTTTCACATGTGTTAGGCGCATTACTTGCGATCTATGTCGGGGGAGTAGGAAGCCAAGAAATACTTATCGGAAGCCGAAAGTGGATTATGCCACAACGAGCTGTTGCTGTGTTTTTTGTATGACGATCGATCTTGTGTATCAATGCACTCAACCGATTTGATGGAATTTATGCACAAGCAAGTGGAGTATCTACGGTATGATTTTTGACCATATTTTTGCTTATCAAATATATTGTATTCTGATATTATACAGGATTTGGTATAGATCAAACGAACATCTTGATTATGATACAAAATATCGCATTCGCATTATTTACATTGAGCTTGGTTTCTACGGTTATAGAATTTAAACCAATGGCTTTGGTGAGAGATGTAGGAATTATGTTTTTTGGATTTAGTATAGCATATTTATCAGTAGTCGGAGGTGCAAAGATTGGAACCTTACTTGTAGCGTTGTCTCTCGTAATTATGGACGCTATTCGAGTAGGTGCTCGAAGAATCTTCGTCATGAAAAAATCTCCTCTCAAATGAGATTATACACACTTACATCATAGATTATTGTGACTTGGATGGACGAGACCAGAAGCTAGAGCTTTTGTGTGGATTCGATCGACTATTATGATGATTCTCATTTTGAT
>JBAXSM010000039.1:0-9018 GCA_037130715.1 Candidatus Absconditabacteria bacterium | reverse complement strand
CTGAGGTATCATCTCAAGTCTGCAAGCGATTATTACTCCTGTCTTCAATATCCTGATCCTAGGGATCAAGGGGCTGTGAGTAGTATTCAAAACCGTATTTGATGGTGCAAAACAGGTCTATCAATTTTTTGCTAATAATTTTGTCATCATCACAAAAACAATCCTGGCGACTTTTCTGTCTGCTTTGATAATTATGAAACAACAAACGATCATTACCTTTTTGCAAGGAATCGTGAACACTATTATCAGATGAATGGCGATAGCTTGAACTGCCGTGATCAATTTCTCAAAAGCCAGTCTATACTTCATAACCAATCTGAGAACAATAGTCGTTGAGGCTACGAGAGCTACGGTCGCCTTTATCAAAAAATGAGTAGCTCTTGCAGTAACCACCGTCAGAACATATGCACAGATTATAGCAAACAATATCGCTTCACTTTCTTTTCGTAGTCTTGGACTTTCTATTTTAGGAGCATTGAAAAACTTATTGTTGTTAGGTGCAAGGTTCTTTTTGATCGGTACCATTGTTGCAACGGTAGTGATAGCGATCTATAAAAACTGGAGTGTTTTGAAAGAGAAATTGAAACCTGTCTTTGAGTTTATGGCAAAGGTCGGACAGGCAGTTCCTGGAGCGATAGCCAAAGCCTGGAATTTTTGTGTTGATGTTATTTTTGGAGCTATCAAAGGGATATTGAAGTCCTGAAAAGCTGTCGCTGATTTTCTTAAAAATACTTTCAATGTGGATATTGGAAGTGCAAAGATTGATAAATATATCTCAGATATTGAAAACATGAGACAGAAACTTCAAACCAATGAAGGAGAAATTAAATCTGTATTTGATGGAATAAAAGAAGAGGCAGTCTGAGCATTTGAATTTGTAAAAGATAATGTCCTAGGACTTGGTGATGCCACCAATCTCCTCTGAGGTGATGTTTTGTCGTTGAATGGAAAGTTTGATGATATGTGAGATGCTTCTGAATCGGCTGGTAAAAAATGATCCAAAGCAACCCAAGAAGCCAAAGACCAACTTGCTGGATTGAAAAAAGAAACTGAACAAGTAGAGAAAGCAAACGATAGACTAGAAAAAGCAATAACCAATGTCACTGATGCTCAGCAAGAGTATAACGATGCAGTCATTGATACCACCAATCAGATCAAAAATAATCTAAGAGAAACCCAAAGAGAATATGATAAAACGATCAAGAAAATCAAAGAAACAAGAGATGAAGAGTTGAAAAATATCGAGATAGAAAGACAACAAAACAAGTCCAAAAATACTGAGGACTTTGTAAAATCACAAGCCGAAGATCTCGCAAAATCTCAACAAGAACAATCTAGTCTACAAACCAAATTAAATGGAGAAAGTGACAGCGATAAAAGAATAGAACTTCAACAAGAGATCAATACCGAGATACAAAAACAAATCCAACTCCAAAAAAATCTTGATGATTTAAGAAAATGAGCTCAGGGAGATCAAAAAGCAATACTAGATCAGATCATCCAAGAACAGCAAGCCAGGGCAAAGATGACAGAAGAACAGAGAGCTTATTATGATTTCCAAAGACAACAACTCGATGTCGATAAAAAAGCTCAAGAAGATTCTGGCAAAGCTAATCAAAAAGCATTAGACGATCAAAAGAAAGCTGAAGAAGAACTCAATAATGCGAGGAATTCAATGGCTATGCAACAAAAGATAATCCAAGCATTGGAGAAAGTCAAAACGGTCACCAAAGAACAGGTTGATGGTTTTTTGACTTCAAAATGATTTAGTCAGCTAGGTGAAGACAGTCAGAAACTCCTAGAAAAATTAATGGACTTGAAACTCAAAATCTCTGATGCTATGAAAGAGAAGAACACTGCTCAGACAGATGTAAATACACTCTCTAGTAAACTCCAAACCGATAGTACCAACACTCAAATCAAGAACATTAAACAAGTCAAAAAGGAATACGATGAAGTGATCGCAAAAGTAAATGAAGCATTGAAAAAATCACAAGAACTGTCTGTCGCTTCCCAATCAGTCTGACCAAAAAAATCCGTAGCTTCGAGTATCCAACAAGCAAATATACCAAGCAGTAGTTCTAGCAGTACCAACCGATCAAGTTCTTCAACTCCTGCGGTAGATGATCAAACAGCTACTGAAACCAAGAAAACAAATGTTCAAGCATTAACAGATTTCAAAAAACAAAAAGCTGATGAAGATGTCGTCAACCAACAAACAGCGATGGGTTCAGAACTTCAAGTTCATCTGACAACTATCGCACAAATTCAAACTGCACAGATTCAATCCATAAATGTCATGAGACAGAACTGGCAAAGCTACTACATAAATCTGATAAATATTACAAGATCAGCGGTAAATGTTCTAGTCTGAGAATATAGCAGACTGGCTTCCCAACTTTTGTATGTCATAGCTCTCCAAGCTAGAGCAAGGTCAGGAAAATGATATGCGAGTGGTTGATTTACTTGATGAACAGACAGAAATAGGGTCGCTGGTATTGTTCATGAAGGAGAATATGTCGTTCCGAAATGGATGGTCGATAAATATACACCACTAGTTATGAACCTCGAACAGATCAGAGGAAGAGGGTTTGCAAACGGTGGATATACTTCAACAACAAACAGATCGGTAAATATCAATGGAAACATCCATGTGGGATGATCTTTTGATCTCAACCAACAGATGGATTACTGGAAACGAAAAATCTAATTTTACCTTTTTTAATTTCAAAATATGATCGGAAAAAAGTTTTATTGGGATGGGCAAAGTATTATGCATCAGACGGATAATTTTAGAATCGCTCTTTCTGATGTCCAATGGAGAAAATTGAAAGTATCTGATGATAAACAGGATATTGTAGGATACCATGGAACTCTGACCTGACCAACCTTTGCGAGATGAAGAAGTATTATTGTTGAAGGTTTGATCATCGCACCAACAAGAGCTCAGACCTCTATGGCGATGGACTGGCTAGATATCCTTTTTGCTTTGCAGGGAGTTCCATCAACCGTAGAAGAAAAAGAATTCAAAATCATCGATGAGCAGGATAGAGAGCGATCAATCAAATGCAAAGTTGATGTTCCTGTGGACTATGAAATTGAAGAAGATAACGATCATAATGATGGAGCTTTGAGAAGATGGAGAGTGACACTTTTTGCACAAGACCCCAAGTTTTATTCTTTGATTGCGAGTGTCTTTGAAGGAGTTGAAGGAAACTACTGAGGCTTCCAATTACCAAACAGCATGGGAAATCAACGAAATATGACTTACAATGAAATCAACTGTATGACCACTTCCAATGCCGATGAGCCAGTCAAAATTTCAATCAATGTTTTGAATCCTATCTCCAAGCCTCTCACTATTCACAATGTGACTGCCAATAAATGGTTTATGTTGGATATTGATGCACAGATTTGAGATGTGATTGTAATAGATGCAAAAAATCAAACAGCTACCAAGAATGGGATAAATATTCTCTGAACAAGAATTCCAGGATCGCAACGACCAACCGTAAAAGGTATGACAAAGTATGTGATGTATGATGTTGGATGAGGTATTTATGATACCAATTTTGAAGTCAGTATTTCTTTTAACAATTCACTTTTGTAAACCCATGATCATAGGTTATGTCTACGATAGACAAGAAAACTTAATCTGACAAATCTTCAATGTTTTTTGATTTGAATGTACTCTCAAACTCAACGATATCTCAGCTTGAGAACTTACGGTAATGAATGAAAACATGAATAATATTTTGAATATTCTCAAGGAAAATAATCGCATCAAAGTTATGGAAAATAATAATGGAAAAGAAAGATTAATGATTGAATGATACATCAGAGGGATAGAAGCCACCTTGAAAAATACTGTTATAAAAATTGAAGATTATCTCAGTTTTCTAGATGATAAAATCATTTTTAGTGCGATCAATTTTACTGGACAAGTGAAGGTTCTTTTGCAGTCTATTTTAGATCAAATTAATGCTAGAGAAAATACAGGACTCGCTCTTGATTGTAATATTACCGCAACGGTCACAAAACAATACTCCAAAGGAGATACTTTCCTAAGTATTCTCAAAGATTTAAGAGAAAACGACTATGAATTCATCATCAAAGACCATGTTTTGTATTTTAGAGATACCATCGGAGTTGATAGATCACTTATCAACAACGATTACAGAGAGTTTATGCGAGATGTTAATTCTCCGTTGGATAGGACAATCAGAGATGCAAAAATGATTATGGATATCAAACAAATGTGTAATTGCTGTATTGGAAAAGATGGCGACAGTTATGCATACACCGAAGATATCTCAAGTATCGCTGAATTTTGAAGAATTGAGAGATCTTTTACTAACAATGGAAATATTACTCAAGCCACCCAAAACTATGTAGATGAAAGAAAAAACTCACTGAGAGAGTTTGATATTTCTCCCAATGTTTCTGATTTCTTTTATTGTGATCTTGGAGATATCGTGAGAGTATATATTAATTCTTGAAATGATCTGATGTTTTATGATGGAACCTTGAAAGTTATCGAAAAGTCGTATACAGCATGAGAGATGGGAAAAATCACATTCAAGTTGAGTAAAAACCAAGTCAAAGCACCTCAGCTTGATGAAAAACTGAAGGAAATTAATGCCAGGGTCAGAAGTTTGGAGTTGAAGTAATAGGTTTATTTTTTCTGTTTGTGAATAAAATACACTCAATTTTATCAATTGAGATTTTTATTCATGGAAAGATGCTCCCTACTTAATGGAAATATTGTTAATCAAGATAGCGATTATTCGGCTCCTTTACTCGCTTTGACTGATGGTTGAGTAATTGAAGGACTCGAAGTTTCTCGTATTGATGGAAATAACTTTGAAGTCAGTAGTGGAAACTGTCTCGTCAAAGGTGTAAAAACCAATGGAGATAAGGTCTTGGTACATTTTCAAAGTACAGAAATCAAACAGATTTCATTGGCATGACCAAAAAAAGTGTGGGTAGAAATCAATCAACAAAATCTCGATAACCCACTTTTGAATCCTATCACAGGACTTGGTATCGGTCAGATAAAGTATGGAGATACTTATCCAAGCAAAAACTATGTTGCTTTGGCAAGTATAAATGCCAGCAATGAAGTGACCAATGAACAACTTGTGATTAAAAATATTAATACGGTTATCAACCATGCCATCGCACAAATCCAAATCGGTGCGACCACTTTTTCGGCAACCTCAAACTGACCAAGTAATGTCTACAATATCGAATATGCCTGACCAATCCCAACGAACATTGAAGATGATCCGATGAGTATCCCACAAAATATTCTTCTCTATTTTAAGGCACACCAACCCAATACAAGTAACATTATAGTTTCTGTAAATACCTCGGCTTGAACTCTAACAGCACCACTTAAAAAGATGCTTGATCATGATTTGGATGCAGGAGATATCAAAGCAGATCAACGAGTCATTATGCAACGAGATGGCGACCAATTTCAAATGCAATCACAAATCGCCCAGGTTCCTGTAGGTACTGTTCAGAATATGGCTATCCAATGACAAGTAGGAGAAGAAGTGTCTGTTGGTCAGATTGGGTTTGTTGGAAGATGAACCGTGGATAAAATGAGAATAGAACAATTAGACTGAAGCTGAATTTACAATGTTTGAGATGGTACGAATATCAAACTTAGAGCCATGCTCATCACTGGTCGTGATAACATTCTCAGAAAAGTAACCGTAAACCTAGGAAAAGTCTGATGACCGAATGATCAAATCTATTGTAGAATATATGCAAGTAATGGAACTACCTTGATTGCTTCAAGTAGCAATTATTACGACAACACATCAATCTCTTCAAGTAACGAACAGAAAAACTTTTTATTTGGTGATTTGGTTTTACAACCACAAAGCAAATACTACATTTCTTTTGAAAGGACTGGAGGTAACAATACGACCAACTACTATACCCTCAGAGCTTCATGAACACAGTTTATTTATCCAATGGCATATATTGAGAAATTCAATGGTTCTCAACGAGAATTCATGTCAGGATATATCCGACTTTCAGTACAGATGGGATTTAATCACGAACTCTCAAAACGATATCCATCTCAACCAGAATATGAATCTACAGCTTCTATGGACTGAGTATTTACCCAAAACAAACTCAAAGATGAAGTCTGTGAAATAGTCCAAGATGGAACAGCGAATTCTTTTTTGGCACTTACTCCTGGGAATAATTACTATCTCAATAATATCGATTCATGAAATAAAAATCTTTCTCGAAATACGAGTACCCATTTTGGTTATCAAGTAGAGAACCAAGAAAAGCTTTGTATGAGTTTCAAACTGTCGTATGCGATCAATACCGATAGAATTTTCTTATGATTTGCAAAAGTAAATACACCAACTGATAATATCGTGGTTTCAATCCAAACCGATGATAATGGAAAACCGTCATGAACACTTGTTCATCCAAATGCCACACTCAATATATCAGGATCAACACTCATGAGCCAGTTTTACAAAAGATTATATCTTTTCAATTGATTTTTCAACCTCAAAGACAGTACAGTATATTGGATCGTTTTGGAAAGGGATGGTGGACTTAATACTTCACACTATTATACAGTTTTGATCTACAATTCTGATGTCTATTCGAGAGGGAATATGATGACTTACATAAATTCAAAATGGACTACCCAGACTTGGGATATGTTTTTCTCGTTTACCAACGAATACGATGGGATAAGGCAACATGTTTACAATGAAAATAGGAACTTTGGAAATAGTAATGGATGAGCAGTTTTCGCCTGTCAGAGTTTTCATGGAGTTAGTCCAATGACGATCAAATCTATCATGCTAGCAATATGGCAAATTTCTAGTCCAAACGATGGAATCAGAATAAGAATAGAGAAGAATTTTGCACAAATTCCTGGTGCTTCATGATATCAAAATACGAATCGAAATGGGGTCGATCAGATTTTTTGAAGTACGACCGTTGTGAAATATGCACAAAGTTTCGTTGGTTCAGAATATCTAGAAACCTGATTAATAACTTTCTATATGAAAAAGAACAATGTCCCAACTGACACTATGACGGTCAGAATAGAAACAGATAACTGATGAAGTCCAAGTGGAACATTAATCAACCCAAATGCACAAACGACAATGGCTCCAGCATCAATGAGTGCCTGATGGGATTGGTTAACTCTCCAATTTCCAGGAAGTGTAAAGATGGATAAGAATACTAAATATTGGATTGTCCTCACAAGAAGTGGGGCTGTGAATGCAGTACACAATTATTCAATCTGAGTCTATAATGCGAATGTTTATACTCAAGGAGATAACAAGAGCTTTGATGGTACAGCCTGGACTACTGTGAATAATGATATTATGTTCAGATTTGGAAACACTGATTTTATGGTCGATGTACCAAGTGGTGATCTCGCTCATCCAAATGCTGAGGTTATTATTCCTTCTTCTCAAATTTCAACAGGAGTAAGAAACCAATCATTCGATTTTCCATGAAGTTTTGTATTGGATAAGAATACGAAATATTGGATTGTTTTGAGTAGAACAGGAAGCCAATACAACAATGGATACTACCAATTCGCCGTGAATAATAATTGAGCATTCATGTATGGACACTATTTGGAAACTGGTACCTGAGCTTTCTATATCTCAGGAGTAGAAAATAGGTCGTTATTTTTCAATCTCTGACTTTTGTATGAAAGACCAAAAGGGGTCGTTAATACTCAGATTCCTTCATTTCTCAATCGATGTACATTTGTCGGAAAAGCTCTCAGTCTAACCAATCTTGCCATCAAGAACTGAAGGATGGTAGGAGATAACTCAAAAATAATGAGGGTTGATTGATGGACAAACTATAGTGTGAACTGTACTTCGTGTAATACAGAAGTCCGATGATCGGTGTTTAGTGTTGGTATCGGAAATATGAGATTTGAAGTCTGATGATGAGGAAACTGGTCGACCACAGGAAGATTGTATATGGCAGATGATGAGCAGACTTTATTGAATGGTTGATGAACCCAAATTCAATCACTGACTACTGGAAATATTACCTTCTTGGCGAACCCTACCAAGAAATACAGGATCAGAGTTAATGGTGCCACTACTTGTTGATCATGATGCTGGGCATCGCACTATGCACAGGTAACTTTCGAGCCTTTTGCAGGAAGTTTGATAGTCTAGTTTTTATCTTTTTAATTTTTCAAATCATGATACTTCGTAATGCCACCAAAGAAATACTCCGATGAGTTAGACCATGATCCGTTATTGATATTCCCAACGACCATCCTGACAGAATTAATCAACTCTTAGAAGATGGGTTTGAAGAGATGGGAGAAGTCTACATCGCATCATTAGAAGATTTTAATCCGATGATCTGTTACCGTGCTCTCAAAGAAATTATTAGGAAAAACTGGGATTGAGATGTTGATGCCATGACGATCGTGGATATGAAACTGAAATATATCGAGCTTTGACTGACGATAAGAATTCCACTTGTTACCGATCCTGATGAGGACTGTCAATGATTTAGCAAAAGTTATGAAACCACCAAACAAGAAAGGGAAAAAACAGGCACTGAGAAATCTTCTGAACCCAAACCTTCTAAGTCTTTATCCTCGTAATTATTAACCATGTTAGAAAAAATCAAGAACAATGCAGTCACGATCACAATCAGCACTTTTGTTGGAATTATCGTTTTTGCCATCTCTCAAACCTGGACATTTTCCAGAGGCTACAGCGATTTTGAAGACAGGATCAGCTATATCGAAAAAACATATGTTAACAAAACCGAGTTTGAAAAGCTCCAAGTAAAGATGGATTTTATCCTCCAAAGTCTATGAGAGATCAAAGACGACATGAAAGATCTCAAGAATAATTTTATCCTTAAAAACAAATAAGATGTTTTTTCAAAGTGTAATCAAAGCCACCGTTTTCATTCTCACTCTTTGAGGAGTGATTGGATTAATTATGTG
Source organism: Candidatus Absconditabacteria bacterium (assembly GCA_037130715.1). Classification (GTDB taxonomy): domain Bacteria; phylum Patescibacteriota; class Gracilibacteria; order Absconditabacterales; family Absconditicoccaceae; genus UBA5124. Next base: position 26 of record JBAXSM010000039.1, on the reverse strand, counting down.
AAAGATAACCTGAGAGCAATATTTAT
>JBAXSM010000038.1:0-9850 GCA_037130715.1 Candidatus Absconditabacteria bacterium | reverse complement strand
TTTATGAGACTCGCTATATCGTTTAGTTTGCTATTTGAGAATGTAAATCCAGCTCAAACAATTCATAAAGAACCAAAATCATTGACTACTTCTTTTTAGTGTGTGAAAATTTTCTTCTGGAATTGTAGTTTTTTTTGTATTTGAATTGAATAAGCAAAAATATATACTCCAAAAGTAAATTTATTCCCTCATCTTAGGTGCTGTGTCCAAATTGACTGATGACATTCTATCGAATGTTGATATCGTAGATGTAATTTCCAAACATGTCAGTCTCAAAAGATCTGGAAGTAATTTTTCTGGATGCTGTCCTTTTCACAATGAGAAAACCCCATCCTTTATGGTATCTCCGACAAAGCAGATTTTCAAATGTTTTGGATGTGGTAAAGGAGGAAACATATTTACCTTTGTCCAGGAGATAGAAAGAATCGACTTCTGGGATGCGGTGAAAATTTTGGCGAATGATGCTCGTATTGATATTAGTACCTATGAATACGATCACAAAAAACGAGATGGACAGACCGATAGCAAAGAAAAGATGAAAAGAATCCACAAACTAGCTCAGCAGTTTTTTGTGGATGAACTCGCTACACAAAGTGATGCTCTAGACTATTTGCACCTCAAGAGACATCTCACAGACGAGATGATCAAAGAATTTGGAATTGGATATGCACCGGAGAGTCACTATGCACTTGGACAATTTCTCAAAGGGAAAGGGTTCACTGAGGCAGATCTTGCCGAAGCTTCTTTGCTCAAAAAATGACAAAATACTGATTATTACACATTTTTTAGAAAGAGAATCACCTTCCCTATCTACGATACGATGCAAAATATTATTGGATTTAGCGCTAGAGTGTTAGACCCAAATGATAATCCCAAATATCTCAATAGCGCCGAACATGCTGCATTTGAAAAATCTAAAGTCCTCTATGGACTCAATCGAGCGAAACAATATGTCACCCAACATAATGCAATTATTATCGTAGAAGGGCAAATGGATGTGATTGCACTTCACAGACTTGGCTTTCCTATTGCCGTTGCAACATCTGGAACTGCGCTTACAGAACAACATATCAAACTTCTCAAGAGATATACCGACAATCTGTATCTTTTGTTCGATAGTGATAGTGCTGGACAAGCAGCTACCTTAAGGGCGTTAAATATTGCTTATCAACATGATCTTTTCCCAAAACAAATTAAACTTCCCGAAGGATGTAAAGACGCTGATGATGTAGCTAACCAAGAATGAGGTTCAGAATTGTTTGCTCAAGTATTTGCTGATGCTCAAGATGCATTTGCTGCGACTATAGCTCATTTACGTAATTCATTTGATCTCAATTCCCCTGTAGATAAACAGAAAGTACTCAATATTCTCTTTGGATTAATTCAATCAATCAATAATATCTCACTTCAACAACATTATTTGCAAGTGATCGCTGATCTTTTGCATAGTCCCTATGAATTCATCTACAATCAATATAGAAAATACGCCCAAAATGATGGAAAACTCAATGCTCGCTATAAGCAAGCGACACCATCCACTCATTATCAAGCAAATAGGGATATGCTTTTCGCATCTCTATTTTTCCATGATTTTTTGGTAGAACATCAGACTACTCCTACGCTTTGGGATCCATTATTTCAACTCAAAGACCTCTTTATAGAACATTTACCACAGAGTGCATTTGCTCAGTTACTCAATGATCCAAGTACCGATATGGCAGAGCAACTCAACGAAACTCAACTTCGATGGGAAAAAGAATTTGAAAATAACGATGAAACGAGAAAATATCTCATCACTAAACAAACACTATGACAAGTCATCAAATGACTTTCTCAACAGCTTATTAAACTTGCACATCTCAGTCACGAAGATAAACAGCGTATTTTGACGCTGACTAATGCATTTGCTAGATAGAAAAAACCGTCATAACGACGGTTTTTTTTCTATATACTTATATCTTGCATAGTTCAATCTGGATCTTGGAATACTAGTCTATATGCTGTCAAACCCATAGGTTCTCAGCTATCTTTCCCATATAAGTAGTCCCCCACTATCGGCAAGCCCGCTTGTGAAAGATGATATCTGATTTGATGTGTTCTCCCTGTCAAAATTTCTATTTCCAAACGTACGTGCTGTTTATCTGGATCTAATGTCACAGACAAAATTTTGGTGATTCCTATTTTGGGGATAGCATGAGGAAGCTTTGGAACTACGAGAGATTCTATATACCAAGGGAGTTCTCATGATATTTTATCCAAAAAATCAAGTCCTTCTGGTAAAACTTCAGCATCTGCACGATAAAATTTCTTGAGTAAGGTAGCTTCTTTGTCTTCAACAGCAGTAGATTCTGATTTTTGTTGGAAGAGCTTCTTGAAATGTGCGAGCCCTCTTTCAGTCTTTGCAATAATCATCAATCCATCAGTCTGTTTATCTAATCTATGCAGAATTCCTGCTCTGATAAAACTTCAAATACTTGGAAGATCTTTGAAATGATGATAAAGAAACCCTGAAACAGAAGGTTCATGTAAATCCCAAATAGTCTTGGGATGAGAAAGTACTCACTTAGGTTTATTGATAACTAGATAATCAGGAGTCTCTAAAACACGAGGAATATCTATATTTGGTGTTTCTTCCAATGCCTGTTGATCCAAATATCTTTCAAATGAATGTACTTCAACACGATCGTTCTCTTCTAATTTGTATGATTTTTTAATCACCTTTCTATTTACTTGAACACCACCTCTTTTTATAATATGTTGAAAAAAATTTCTCGATAAAGAAAAGTGTTTACATAACCAAGAATCAATTCTTTCTCCTGTACCCATATATCTTATAATTTCACTTTCTGCCATACTATCTCACATGAATAAAACACTTCTGATATAGCATATTCCCGATAAAAAACAAGCTTTCCTACAATTTGATCTGATTTTTTCTATTTCGTTGTTAAAAATTTGCAATTCTTATAAAAAAGACTACAATTAGTATGTAATTACTATTTTAGTTTGTTATTTCTTATCATGGATCCAGTACAAATACCTGTTCCAACAGCCCCAATTGTCACACCAATTGAACAAGTAGCTGTTCCTCAAGCACAGGCACCAGTTGTAGCTCAAGATGATTTTTTTGATAAATTTCTTAAATGACTTGTAGCCACTATTGGAAAATTAATGACCAAAACAGATACCGCTGCATGACCTACAGTTCCTCTGGGAGCCGTTCCTCAAGCTCCTGTAATCCCTGCTCCTGCAAATCTTCTTGGTAGTATTTGAGCTGGTTTGGAAAATGTAGCCAATACTGCTGTCAATCTTACTCAATCTGGAGTAAACTCTGTTGTTCAAAATGCACAAAATTATATAGCGGAACCTACTGCTCCAGCACAATCTGCTGTAGCTGTACAAGATTTCCTTTCTCAAAATTATCAATCTGCACCTACTGTAGCGCCTACAACTCCTGTAGAAACTCCTGTAGTTACGCCTATTCCAACAGCAGAAATCCCTGCTCCTACACCAACACCTGTACAATAAAATAGAATATTTTTATCTAAGAAAACGGAGTTTTACACTTCGTTTTTTTTGTTTATATAAAAAGCAAAAAAGATCTTGAAATAGGATCCGAAATACCTATATACTCTCTACGCAATCCGTTGGGGATTTTTTTTGGGATTGATTATTGCTGGGGAATCGTCTAATGGTAGGACAACGGCCTTTGACGCCGTCTGTCTAGGTTCGAATCCTAGTTCCCCAAGTTGCCTCTAATGCGGGGTAGAGAAACGGTATCTCGTTGGGCTCATAACCCGAAGATAGGTGGTTCGACTCCATCCTCCGCAACCAATTTATTGTTCGTCCCTTTCATTGGGATGTCGTCTAATGGTAGGACCACGGCCTCTGACGCCGTTTGTCTAGGTTCGAGTCCTAGCGTCCCAAATTCACATATAAAAGTATGCCGGGGTGATGGAATGGTAGACATGCTTGGCTTAGAACCAAGTACTTCACGGTGTGCAGGTTCGAGTCCTGTCCCCGGTAATCTAAAAAAAATCATAAAAAAAGTGACAAAATCTGTTGAAAACGCATATCGAATCCGTATAAGTTGAATCGTTGTACTAAAAACATCAATTCATAGCTGATATTCCGCGGTAGCTCAGTTGGTAGAGCAAGTGACTGTTAATCACTTGGTCGTGGGTTCGAGTCCCACCCTCGGAGACTTACAACATTTTATTCCCTACGCATTTCCATATGCCAGTTACAAAATCAGCAAAAAAGGCCCACGCTAGATCAGTCAAGCTTCACCAAAGAAACTACGACTTCAAGTTGAGAATGAAAATGGCAATAAAGAAATTCATGAAAAACCTTACTAAAGGAGTGGATATTGCTGAAGAAGAATTGCATGTTTTGTACAAATACATTGATAAAGCTTGTAAAGTTGGTGTTCTAAAAAAACAAACAGCAGCTAGAAGAAAATCTCGTGTAGCAAAATTGTTTAACGATTCTAAGAAACAAAAATAAGGAGCTTCGGCTTCTCTATGCCAACTTAGCTCAGCGGTAGAGCTACCGCCTTGTAAGCGGTGGGTCGTCGGTTCAATTCCGACAGTTGGCTCCATGTATTTGGATTGTGACAATTATATTATAAACAAGCTACTATGGAGTGGTAGTTCAGCTGGTTAGAACGCCTGCCTGTCACGCAGGAGGTCGAGGGTTCGAGTCCCTTCCATTCCGCCATTAGTTAATTGGTCTTATCGTCTAGTGGTTAGGACACGGGACTTTCAATCCTGCAACCGGAGTTCAATTCTCCGTAGGACCGCCAAATTCTTTTTTGGCAATTCTATCAGTACAATATCTGACAGCCAATCAGGTATATAAAATATCACTATTTGGGTGATTAGCTCAGTTGGCTAGAGCATCTGCCTTACAAGCAGAGGGTCATAGGTTCGAGTCCTATATCACCCACCATTTCTTACCTCACAATGTAATCATGACTATGGGTCTATAGCTCAGTTGGTCAGAGCAAGCGGCTCATAACCGCTGGGTCGCTGGTTCGAGCCCAGCTAGGCCCAAATTAAGTAAAAAATACTTGATTTCATATCAAGAATATGTATAAAGTACGTGTTAAATGGAGATGCGGGTGTAACTCAATTGGCTAGAGTTTCTGCCTTCCAAGCAGATTGTTGCGAGTTCGAGTCTCGTCGCCCGCTCCATTAAATTATTTCAACCTTGTGTTGAGATTTTTTTTTGATTAAAAAAAATCATATTTCTTCTATTGTCCAAAGCAAATCTTGATTCTCTTCATATATTATTACATATACAATTTATTTTTATTCTGTCAATTATATTCTCTATACTTTTCCCATATTTGTCTTTTTAATACTTTGAGATTAGCGGGTTTTTTGAGTAAAGATGACGTGATCTGTATACTTATTATATAGATTTATTCCCATTGTCGTTGTCTTATGAAATGTATGCAAAAAATCAGATTTTTAATTCTCCCTACCCTACTCGTATGAGTTGGTGTTTTCTTGTTTGGTAGTGCTTTTGCTGATACTATTATCCCTGGAAATATAGATACTTCGCTTCAAGTTATTCAAAGACTTTTGATTACTATCGATGGAAGTCCTCTTGGAAGCCCAATTGCTGATATGAATACCGGTGGAAATATTATCTTTTATGCTCCTATCAAAGATAGTGCTGGACACAGATATATTACTAGCGAATCTGATCCATATTTCTCTGCAAGTGCAGCCTCTTCAGTTACAGCATCTGAAATCACTCATTGGAATACAGCTTATACTCGAGGTAATCATGCTTTGATGTGATATCTTACTGGCGAATCTGATCCTCTCTGGATGATAGAAAAAACTAATTATTATACAAAATCCGATGTAGATACCTTACTCTCTAGTTCAGTTGGATGATTAAGATATAAAGGAGTCTGGGACTACTCTACTTGAGTTTTACCAAGTGACATTGCTGTAGGATATTTTTTCAAAGTTAATACAGAAGGAAATCATAATGGACTCCATCTTTATGTAGGAGATATGATTATTGCCAATACTACGATCAATGGAGCAACTGCAACAGGAAACTGGGATGTAATCAGCAATTCTATTTCAGAAATGGATCCTGTCTTTTCTGCTAGCGTTGTGGCTGGAATTGGTGGCTTGGATATCGGACATTGGAATGATGCCTATGCTCGAGGTAATCATGCTTTGATGTGATATCTTACTGGTGAAGTCGATCCTCAATGGAATATTGAAAAAGCTAATTATTACACCAAAGAAGACATTAATAGCAAAGAATATCTCACGAGTGAATCTGATCCCCAATGGAATACAGATAAAAATGATTACTATACCAAAGCACAAATTAATACTAAATGATATCTCACTAGTGAATCTGATCCTCAATGGAACGCTGAAAAAACTGGGTATTATACCAAAGAACAAATTGATAGTAAACTAGATTTTTCTGGGTTCTTGACTAATTTTACTGAACTAGATCCTCTGTTTTCAGCTTCTGTGGCTGCTCAATTATCTGCTTCTGATCTTACTCAATTTCATGGTGCTGCTGATTGGATTAGCAATAATTCTGGTAATGCATTATATTTTTTCAATAACTCTGGTGATTATTATACTAAAAACGATATTGATACTAAATGATTCCTTACTGGGTTCGATGAATCTGACCCTATGTGGAATCTTCAAAAAATTAACTATTATACTAGACTCCAAGCTGATGCTAGATATTTAACTGGTGAACTTGATCCTCTCTTTTTAATCAGTCCTGCTGCTAGTATCTCTGCTGAGGATCTTGCTCAATGGAGAAATAATAGTACTCGAGTTTCAAACAATTCTGGTTCTACATATAGTAGAGATCAAATTGATTCTTTTGGATTTCTCTCTGGTGAAACTGATCCTCAATGGAATGCTGTTAGAAATAATTATTATACTAAAACGCAACTTGATACTCAATGATTTATTACAGGATTTGCTGAAGTAGATCCGCTCTTTGCTTCTAGTCTTGCTGGACAAATTACTCCTATCGATTTCTCTAACTGGTATTCTGCTTATACCTGGGTTACTATGAACTCTGGGAATTACTATACTAAGTCTGATATTGATGCTAAAGGTTTTTTGACATGATCAGCATGGAATCAATCTGGGAATAATATAAATTATATGAGTGGAAATGTTGGTATCGGAACAAACAATCCATCATATCAACTTGATGTACAATGAACTACAAACCAATGAGCTAGAATACTCGGAGCATCAGGAGCTTGAATTGTTGTATGAGCAATAGATGGATCCTTTGCTTGAATATGGAACAGTTTTGTGACCCCAGCTGCAAACAACTATGCATTAGAATTTAGCAATACTAGTACATATCTATGATGATCAAGTAATGTATATCTCAATACAAATGGTCTTACAAGACTTAGAGTAGATAATAATGGTAATATTGGTATTGGTATGAGTACTACAACTCCTACATCAAGAGTACAAATTAAATGATCTTGATTAGGATCTACCACATCATCACTTAGTATTACTGATAATAACTCAAATCCAAAATTTATGGTAAAAGATGATTGAAGTGTTGGTATTTGAACAGGATCTGCTGCTTGATTTTTAGATATTTATCAACAATGAACTTGAGTTTGATTAGTCTCAAATACTGCTGGATCTACAAGTGTGGTTGGTTCAGGTACTCGTTTTACAAGAGATTTATATGCTGGTGATAGTATCACTATCTGAGGACAAACAGTCTCAGTATCTGGAATCTCTTCTGATACTGGATTAACAGTTGGGACAGCTATTACTAATGCTAATACAAATACAGGATATACTGTTCCAGCATATTCTAAATTTAGTGTAAATGGGAGTCAAACATCTATTACTCAATCTGTTTGATATGCTAAAGTTGCTTTCACATTTTCTCCATTTAATCTTGGATATGGTTCATCTCTAAACTTTTTAGCATGATGATATATGAGAATAGGTAGTACCAATAGTACATCATGAATTAGTTTTACAACAAATATGTATGGATCACAATCAGAGAAAGTGTCTATCTATGGAAATGGTAATATGACAGTAGGTATATCTCCTACTAGTTCTAGTTCTTGACTCTTCCAAGTATCTCAGTGAACTGCTGGTATCGGTACAGTCACAAATCTTGCTGGTTGAACTACTGTGACAGGAACAAATACACAATTTACAAACATTTTTAAAGTTTGAGATACAATAACCATAGGATCTGATACTGCTACTATTTCAGCGATCACTAGTGATACGGTTATGACTACTTCTGCAATTACTAATTCTCATAATAACTCAGCATATACATTACCTTGAGGTGATAGATTTGTGGTTCAAGGGAATGGTAATGTTGGTATTGGAACTATGAGTCCTACATATCCATTGGATATATCATGAGCATCTATGAGAATAAAGAATCCTACAACAGGAGGTAATACAACTATTACCTTAGAAAATAATAATATCAACGCAACACAATCATATGTGGGACAATATACTATTGGAAATGAACAGGCTGGTTGATCTCCATACCAACTCAACAGAATCGTAATTGCACCAAAGAACAACACAATGGTACCAATATTAGCAGTAAGACAATATGATCAAAATACGTCTCAAGGTGCATTTTTTGAATTTTATAATAGATGATGACCAGGAACCAGTATTTATGAGTGATTAAGAATTATGGTTGGTAATCCATTTTCACAAGCTTGAAGTATGGATGCAACTATTGATACACAAGCTGGTGGAGGATGAACACTAAGAAACATTCAATTAAAGCCAGGAGGTATTACATCTCTGTTTTTGTGAACAAATGGTAATAATGGTATATGAACTGTTTCTTCTGCATCAAAATGGTGAGTCTTAGGGAATCTAGCTGTAGGTACTACCTATGGTAATATCGCAGCTCCTGTAGGATGAGCTATCATACAGGGAAACCTCGGTGTAGGTACAAGTGCTCCTACATCACTTTTGCATGTCGCTCAACCTACTGCTTGAGTTGGTACAGTTACGGTCGCTACGGGTGGTACAACCGTCACCTGAGTTGGTACTCAATTCACTAATACATTTAAAGTTGGTGATAGTATTATCATAGCGTGACAAACAGGTACTATCTCTACCATCTCCTCAGATACCTCTATAGTTATATCTCCTGCCGTCACTACTGGTGCTACAAGTACTTGATATACACTAGTTTGAGGTGATAGATTTGTAGTTAAGGGGAATGGCTATGTAGGTATCGGTACTACAGGTCCAACTGCACAATTATCTGTTAGTACTCCGAGTTATGGAGCAACAAACTCAGTTGCAATCTCTGATGGAGCATATAACTATTATATTGGTGGTAGTGCTTCAGCTACATTTGTTTGAAATTACATGAAGCTATGAGCCTCATCAGTGATTGGTTTCCTTAAATCAAACATGGATTTTTCTTTCTATGATACAAATAGTAATCCATTGTTATATATTAGAAATTCACTTAGAAATATTTGAATATGAACGAGTTCTCCAATAGCTACTCTTCAAGTCACTCAATGAACCGCTGGTATGGGTACAGTCACAAATCTCGCTGGTTGAACAACCATAACTGGTACAAATACTCAATTTACAAATACATTTAAAGTTGGAGATTCTATTACAATCGGAACCGATACTGTTACTATTTCAGCTATCACTAGTGATACGGTTATGACTACTTCTACAATTACTAATGCTCATACCAACTCAGCGTATACCTTAGTCTGAGGTGATAGATTTGTAGTTAAATGAAATGGTAATGTTGGTATCGGTACTACGTCTCCTAGTGCTGTTTT
>JBAXSM010000037.1:0-10191 GCA_037130715.1 Candidatus Absconditabacteria bacterium | reverse complement strand
TTAGATAATTTAATTGGTAGTTTGATAATTTTTTCTCTTCTCTCAAAATCTCTATATTTATAGATCACCATATATTTAGAGATTTCTAATTCTATAGCCGGGATTTTTAGCTTTATAGAGTCATATGAAAGTTTATTGAGAATCTTTTTTTTATATGTATCTCTATCAATAAATTGTACCAAATCTTGAGGTTCTTCATCAAGTGACTGATTATGCTCGATAGTTCCATAAAACATAGTTTGCTTCTCATCCATGACATACAGCTTATTATCCATTAAGTCTTTGGTTTGTGGAAGATGGTCTATTACCCAAGTACGAGACTTATATAAGATAGTCACAAAAGCATGTCATTTGGGATATTGTTTATTAATAACACATTCAACTCCAGGAAGTTCTATAGTATCAAATATCTTTTTTATAATCAAAGCCCAATGATGACAACTTCCTCACATAATATAATCTTCCTTGATTAAACAATGTTTGTGAATATATAAATGTCCATCAAAAGTATTATTTAGAATCTGTTGTCCGATCGGATAGCTATCATATTCTTCATAACTTACATCAGGAGATAGATTGTAAAAATAGGTAATACCAAAGTTTTTATATAGATCCTGTATAAAATCTAAGACAATAGGCAAAAGCACATCCGTATTATTATGATGAATATTTTTTAATTCTGAAAAATAACGAAGCAACTGCTCAGTTCTATTATTAATCTTAGCTACCAATTCCTTCCCAGAGTATTCTTCATGTTGTTGGAGAGTCCTCTTTATTTTTTCCATAGTAGAGGCTATTGGTTCATAATATTTTTTCCCATGATATTGTTCAAATGATCATACAGCTTTTCTCATATCCAGAATTTCATATAAACATATACAATATATATATTATCATAAAAAAGTCAATATAGAAAAAAGAGCCAAATGGCTCTTTTCTAGAATGTGTGATAAGAAACGACTATTTCTTTTTAGCAACTGGTTTCTTAGCAGGAGCTTTCTTAGCAGCTGGTTTTTTAGCAGGAGCTTTTTTAGCAACTGGTTTCTTAGCAGGAGCTTTTTTAGCAACTGGTTTTTTAGCTACAGCTTTTTTAGCAGCTGGTTTTTTAGCAGGAGCTTTTTTAGCAACTGGTTTTTTAGCAGGAGCCTTTTTAGCTACAACTTTTTTAGCAACTGGTTTTTTAGCTACAGCTTTCTTAGCAACTGGTTTTTTAGCAACTGGCATTGAGATATAAGTAGAGAATAAAAAATGTTACATCATTATTGTAGGGACGTGATGTGGTATTTCAAGTTATTTTACTATAACGAAGTATATGATACAACAGTTAAGAACTAGCATTTCTCAGTATGATAAAATAACAGATTGACATCAAAAAGAAAATGTTTATAAAGATGATGAAAAATATATAAAAAACACAATAAAAATAAATGTATGGGAAGTAACGAAACAACAGATACCACCGGTATCACAAGTGCAGAGGCACTCAAAAAACAAGCTAGTGAAATTTACAGAAAACAGGAAATAAACCACGTATGTCCAATACCGTATATATTTTCGAAGAAAAATCCATGTATGCACAGAGACTGTAGAGACACCGCCTCACAAAGAATTATCATGAAAATGACTGATAGCGTGAGCGAATACGACGTATGTCAAAAACATGCCGAACTCAATCAATGTCAGGGCATATTTCCACTAAAACTCAGCTATGAAGCTGTAGAAAAGTAAAAAAATACGTAATTAGTAAGAAAGCCTGTGATTGTTTATCACAGGTTTTTCAAAATTCCCCTAGCAATTTCTCAGCAAATCACTATATACTTAGCAATCAAAGTTGATCAGGTATGCCCCAAACAATCTAGCGGGTCTATAAGCCTATTCGGCTTTTGATTCCGTTTTTTCATTTTCTCACACAGCCTAAACAGGTCATTAGCTGGACTTGAAGGCCAACCAAGCGTTGTTAAATATACGCCGTTTTCAGAGTGGAGTACAAAAAAAAATCAGATTTTTTGTTTGAAAAGGAAAACACACATTCTTTTATTAGTACTCATTTTTTACGATGACAGAAAAAATTACAGAAACAACACTCCCAAGAGAAATGATCACCTTCGCAGAACTTGGACTTTCTATCAAAACACTCGAAGGACTCGACAAAAAAGGATTTGTAAATCCATCTCCTATCCAAGCTAAGGTTATTCCTTTGCTGTTGGCAGACAAAAAAAACATTATTGGACAAGCAGCTACCGGAACAGGTAAAACTGCAGCTTTTGGTATCCCTATGATTGAAAAATTTGATCACAGAAATGATGGACAAGCTCAAGCACTTATCTTAGTACCAACAAGAGAACTTGCAATTCAAGTGGCTGAAGAAATTAGTTCTCTACAAACCAAGAGAAATCTTGAAGTTGTAGCTATTTACGGAGGTCAATCGTATGATATCCAAAACAGAGCCATCAAAAAGGGTGCTGATATTATTGTAGGTACGCCAGGAAGAGTTATGGATCATCTTCAAAGAAGAACGCTCAAAATCGACAATATTAGCTATTTCATCCTAGATGAAGCTGATGAAATGTTAAATATGGGATTCATCGATGATATCGAAACTATTTTCAAACAAACAAATCCAAACAAGAGAGTATTGTTGTTTTCTGCAACTATGCCAAAGGCAATTCTTTGAGTTGCCAAAAAATATATGGGAGAATACGAATTGGTTGCAATCAAAAATGACCAAATGACAACTATTCAAACAGAACAATTTTTCATTCAAATGCAAGAAAGAGACAAGCTCGAAGCACTTTGTAGAATTATGGACAAAGAAGATGACTTTTACGGTATTGTGTTTTGTAAAACAAAGATGGACGTAGATAACGTTTTTTCTAGACTTCACGAAAAAGGATATACTGCACAAGCTCTTCACGGAGATGTTCAACAAAAACAAAGAGAAAATATTCTCAAACTTTTCAAAGCAAAAAAGACTAAAATATTGGTAGCAACTGATGTTGCAGCTAGAGGAATCGATGTTAATGATATTAGTCATGTCATCAATTTTTCTATTCCACAAGACCCAGAATCTTACGTTCATAGAATTGGAAGAACAGGAAGAGCTGGTAAAACTGGTATTGCAATCACGTTCATCACACCTAGTGAATTTAGAAAATTCCAATTTTTCCAAAAAGCCACAAATACTATAGTTGCAAAAATGGATGTACCAAGTGTAATTCACGTAATTGAAGCTAAAAAAAAGAAGTTGAAAGACAATATTGCAGAACTTCTCGAAAAAGGAGCTCATGAAAAATATGTAGCTCTTGCAAAAGAGTTATTGACAGACAAAGATCCTGAACATGTATTGGCAGTTATGCTCAATATCGCGTACAACAACGAATTCAACGAAGATCATTATAGTCATATAAATAAAATTCAAGCAAGTCCTACAAGTATGGGATCTAGTTCTTCAAGAGGAAGCGCAAATGGATCAGCAAGAATTTTCTTGGCTTTTGGTAAAAAAGCTGGATACCACAACAAAGCATTAGTAGATTATCTTGTAGAAGAGACAGGAATCCCTTCAAGAGAAATCGATGATGTTAAGGTTATGGAAGATTTTTCATTTATCACTGTACCTGAAGCACAAGCAGAGACAGTCCTTAGAACATTCAAGAGCCAAGCAAGTAGAGCCAAAGAAGATAGAGGAGCAGGAAGAAGTGGTGGAGGTAGTAGATGAGGTGATAGAGGATGAGATAGAGGAGGAAGACCATCTAGTGGTGGTTTTGGAAGAAGTAATGACAGACCAAGATCTTTTAGTGGTCCAAGAACACAAGATGCTCCCAAAACAGGGTTTGTAAAGAAACCAAACCAAAATAGATTTAGAGATAGAGAATCTCGATAACATAGAATAGTATTTCTCTTGAAAGCCTTAGGCAAATAAGTAAGAAAAAAGCTGAATACTTTTTTTATTTTCATTAAAGTCATGGTGTACCCGAAGCATGTAGCGATTATACCCGATGGGAATAGAACGCGAGCGAACGAAAACCAAAGAAGCATACCAGAAGCATACTGGATATCATACCAAAGAGGATTAGAAATGTTGGAATATACCTTTCAATCTACAGATACTCAGGTATTTACGCTTCGAGGACTCAGTACAGAAAACACAGCCAAAAGGCCACAAGAAGAATATGACTTCTTAATGAATATGTACAAACAAATCGATGGAAAATTAGATGAAATTCTCACTACCTACCAAATCAATTTCAAACGAATTTGAAATCCAGCTGGTGTGAGTGATGGATTTAAAAATTACTTAGACGAAAAATCAAAACAATATAGCTTCGATACAGATAAACGATTCGTTTTTGCTATCAATTATGGTGGTAGAGATGAAATTATTAGATGAATTCATTCTTTGGTTGAACAAGGTAAAGATTTAAGTATAATCGAAGAAGAAGATCTTACTGAAGCATTAGATCTATGAAATATTCCTCCTGTTGAACTTGTTATCAGGACAAAAGGAAAGATGGCCAAAAGGACTTCTTGATTTATGTCTCGACGAATAGGATATGCAGAACTCTATTTCACAGAAAAGATGTGTCCAGAACTTTGAATACCAGAATATCAAGAAGCACTCAAACGATTTGAAAGCATTTCAAACCTACGTAACTATGGAAAATAATACACCCTTATTTATCTATAACCCGTTCTCCTATGAAAATCAGTATCGAAACAGCTAAATTTATCGATGTCATAGATATCGCTAGCAAATTTGTTGCCAAAAATGCAACATTACCGATTTTGCAAAATATCTATCTCAAAGCATCTATCGACAATCTGATTATCAGAGCAACTGATATGGAAAAATACGTAGAAATAGAACTTCCTTGTAAAGTTTCTCTAGAAGGAGCTGTTACCGTAAACGCAAAAACGTTTTTGGAAATCATCAAGAGTATTGAAGAACCTATTATCGAAATTGATGCTGACCAAAGAACACAAATAGTTACTATCAAATCAGCCAAAGATACATTTGATATCAATGGAATCGCAGCTAGTGAATATGTTGCACTTCCTGAAGTACCAAGAGATAACGTAGTCCATATAGATACACAAATTTTCACTCAAGGTGTAGAAAAGGTTGAATATGCAGTTACAGAAAAGAATTTTAGTCCTGTCTTGACAGGTGTTTTGATGAAAGCCAAAAAAGAAGCTGACGGAAGTAAAATAATTTTCGTAGGTACTGATTCATTTAGACTCTCTGAATACAAGAGCAAGAGTGTCTCAGAAGGAGAGTTTTCTCTCATAGTACCAAAGGTAACGATTACAGATATTCAAAAAATTGCTGAATATGGAATCAATAAAGAATGTGATAGTATGAACATATATTATTCTGAAAATTTAATTGCGTTTGAACTCAATATCAAAGACATCAAGATAGTTTCTACATCGCTTCTTATTCAAGGTAATTTCCCAGAATACGATAGAGAAGAAATTATGCCTAGAAGTTTCAATACAAAGATCCTCGTAGACAAATCACTCTGTGAAAAAGCAATCAAAAAAATCTGAATTTTGACAAAAGATATCAACAACTTCATCCAAATAGAAAGTGCAAAAGACAGCATCATCATATCTTCTGGTAAAACAGAAAAAGGATCTGGAAACACTGCAATTCCTGCAATCATAGAAGGAGAACCTGTACTTTTTTGAATCAATGGAAGATATATTACTGATTTCATTAGAATTATGAAAGGAGATGAATTAAATTTCAAAATTGTAGATAATCAAAAACCACTTATCTTAGGTGAGAAAGATGATCAAGAATATAAATATGTTATCAGACCTCTTATCAACAATTAATTTTCCATGCAAAACAAAAAATGATTTACTATGGCGGAAATAATCATAGTCATGGCTATTATGTCAATGTTTGTTTTTATAATGAAACCATTTTTTCAAAGCAATCAGAAAGATTATCTCTATATAGAAAGTTGTGTAAATAAAATATACGGAGATATGAATAATTTTATGTATGCATCAGCAACCAGTAAATGACTATCATTATCAGGGAATAAAATATTTCCTGACCAATATATTATCAATATTCAAGACAGTAATCAAGTAAGCTTAGAATATAAAGAAAAAAATGGAAATACCGGTTCCTATATTATAAACTCATTAACAGGACTTAAAGAGTATTATTGTCGAAGCAATAGTTATACAAGTAAATTTAGTGGAGATCTTTTTAAACTCACTATAGACAAAAGTGCCTCAGCAACAAATGGAACTACACAATGATACCTCCTTACAGGGAATCAAACACCATTTATTTGAGCAGTATCCATGTATATATGTTACAACATAACTAATTGTAAAGAAGTAGGAAAAATTGAGATTGATACAAGAATTCAAATGCTCAAAAAGAAAAAGTGTCTAAAAAGAAACGACACCCTATGAACATGTACCAATCGAGATCAATAATATTTGTTTCTTTTTCACCTATGACAAAAAAGACAAACCAACCATCAAATGATGATAAACTTATTTTCTATGATATTATGGGATATCCTGTTCCTCAACAGCGAGAATATTTTGTATGTTCAGAAGAAAAAACTCAATGAATTGAAATAGATAAAGAGGTAAATCAAATTTCACGAAAAGAAAAAAATCCATTAGTAGAGGAGTACCTAAGGTATATTGAGAAACGACAACGATTATTTTCATTACTCCCTTTTGTTAAAACAGTATATCTTTGTAATTCAATAACATTCAACAGCATACATACAGATTCTGATATTGACGTTTTTATTGTATGTAAAGACAAAACATTACGACGTAGTAGATTTTGGAGTGTAATGATTTTTCGAATAACAGGATTAAAAAGAAGCATAAGGAATAAGAAGAAAAAATTCTGCTTAAGTTTTTATGTAACAGAAAATCATCAAAATTTATATAATATCTCATTACCAAAGACAGATATCTACCTTGCTTACTGGATTGCTCATCTCGTACCCATATATGAAGAGACAGCAGGTAATGCAGACATATATAAGCACAATACACGAATCCAAAGTTTATTACCAAATATTTCTACACAACAAAATATATTTTTAAACATACCATGCATTTCAGGGAATAGTAAATTCAAGAAAATACTAGAGTTTATGCAGAAATGACGATGGGGGAAATTCATAGAGTATTGTATAGAAACAATTTGGTTACCCATCATAATTTATAAGATAAAAAAATTAGACCATCAATGACAAGACATAATTGTGAATAACTTTATGTTAAAATTTTATGCAGACAAAAGAAAAAAGATTTCTCTTCTCTACAAAATAAGAAGAGATAAGGTACTAAGCCAGAAATCTAAAGATAACATATAGTTATCATACATAAAATAGATAGATAACCTTTGTATATCACAATTTTTTAAAAAGGAATTGTTTTTTTTTCTGTTATTCATACACCTGAAAACGAACAGTTTTTTAGGCGACCAGAATAGCAGCTTGGTAGCTACATGTGATTACGATTA
The DNA here is from genome assembly GCA_037130715.1 of Candidatus Absconditabacteria bacterium. GTDB lineage: Bacteria > Patescibacteriota > Gracilibacteria > Absconditabacterales > Absconditicoccaceae > UBA5124. Next base: position 2,678 of record JBAXSM010000037.1, on the reverse strand, counting down.
TATATATTTTTATTTCCTACTTACCCAATAGCATCATGAGAAATGTGAAAGCCGTGTTCGATATAGGAAACGACACCATCAAAGCAATCGTAATTGGAAACGACGAATGAAAAGAAATAATTCTAGCTAAACAAATTGAAACAACACAAGGAATGCGTAAAGGAAAAATTTTAGATTCAGAAGCATTCGCAAGTACTATAAACAAAATTCTAGAAACATTCGTAAAAAAACTTTGAGGTGATTTTATCGACGAGACATTCATTAGTATATCTCATCCAGAAGCAATCATCAATAGAGTAGTAGAACAAAAAAGAATTATGAGAGAGGATATCCAAGAAGATGATGTCGATCATCTATCTAAAGTAATTTCAGAAATTTCTCATAAAAACAATTATGAAACTATCAAGATAGTTCCTGTTCATCGAATTATTGATGAGACCAAAAAGGAAAAAGATCCTATTGGAATGAAAGGTAAAAAATTAGAACTTGTTGCAGATGTATTTATGATCCCTAAGAATCTCTACAATGGACTTATAGATTCTTTTGAAAGAATAGGAATCAAAATTTCAGATATCATTCCAAACATTATCGCTGCTAGCGAAATTGCATTGGACTATGATCAAAAAGATCTCGGAACAATTCTTATCGATATTGGAAAGAATCAAACAACCTATGTTATCTATGAAGATGGATATACAATTGGTCACGGAGTTATCCCTATAGGATGAGAAGACGTAACCAAAGATATCTCTATCGGAATGCAAATTGACATCAAAGAAGCAGAAAATATTAAGAAAACACATGGATCAGCAACTATTTATAAAGAGCAGATTCCAAACGATAGTCAGATAGATAACTTATTCTTATCAGACATTATCAACGCAAGATATGAAGAAATTTTCAACAAAATAAACAAACATTTGAAACACTTAGATAAAGAAGGAAGACTCGCAGGAGGTATTGTTCTTATCTGAGGAGGATCAAAGATAGCAAATGGAGACCTACTTGCCAAAGATATCTTTAAGTTAGCAACCTTCTATGGTAAAGATAACTTCTTAAATCTCGGAGATATTTCATCAAATGTTTTGTTCACAAATGTATTAGGAGCTTATATTCGATCAAACAAATATACAGAAGGAAGAAAGAGCTCATTCAAATTTAATATGAATTTTGACATTATAAATACTATTACAAAGTTCTTCAAAAATTTGTTCTAAACAAAAAAGGCAAATACCAAACATGTACTCATTATCCGTTTTTAATTATTAATTTACAAGAATGGTTATTCAAGAAATCAATCCAGAATTTATTCCAGGAGCTAAAATTAAGATTATATGAATAGGGGGATGTGGAAACAAAGCCTTAGATAGAATGATTACAGAAGGACTTGAAGGAGTTTGATTTGTGGCTGTAAACACAGATGCTCAAGATCTTGCAACTAGCCTTGCAGATACAAAAGTAAATATTGGACTAAACCTTACAAAAGGTCTAGGAGCTGGAGCAAATCCAGAAATTGGAAGAAAATCAGCTGAAGAAAGTGAAATGGAAATTAAAGCTATCCTTCAAGATACAGACATGATCTTCATCACATCTGGAATGGGAGGAGGTACAGGTACTGGAGCAGCTCCAGTTATCGCTAATATCGCTAAATCTATGGGAATTCTCACTGTAGGAATTATTACAAAACCATTTAGCTTTGAAGGTAAAAAGAGAGAAGCTAACGCAGAAGAAGGACTCAAAAAGATGAAAGAAGCTGTAGATACACTTATTATCATCCCAAATGACAAAATATTCAACGTAATAGATAAAAAAACTACATTCAAACAAGCATTCACTATGATCGACAAGATTTTGTTCTTGGGTGTTCAAGGAATCTCAGATTTGATTGTAAAACCAGGTGATATCAACATCGATTTTGCAGATATCAAGGCAGTTATGACTGATTCTGGAAACGCATTGCTCGGTATCGGATATGGAGCAGGTGAAAAGAGAGCAGTAGATGCTGCGAGAAAAGCTATCGAAAACCCTCTTCTTGAAACAAACCTTGATGGAGCTAAAAAAATTATCTTCGCCGTTTCAGGTGGACATGACTTGACTCCTACTGAAGTGAGAGAAGCAGCAGCTATCGTTGAAGAAATCATTGATCCTGAAGCTAATTTCTTCTGGGGAATGACATTTGATGAAACTATGGAAGATGAGGTTAAAGTTACTATCATCGCTACTGGATTTGAAGAACAAAGCAAAGATGATATTTTAAAATCTCCAAAAAGAGATATCCTTGGAAGACCAACTAAAGAATCAGAAAACTTCATTACTAGAATAACTAAACAAGAAACTACATCTTACTCACAAGATGAACAAGAAAAAACAGTAGTTGCACCAGAAGAAGACCTAGAAACACCTGCATTTATCAGAAGATCTATTAATAGATAACTGAACCGCCAATACAATAAGTAAAACGAAAATTTATTGGATGATTCAGTTATGCTTAAGCCTGCAGAAACTTTAAATTCAAGCGTAGCGATGAAATTAAAGATTTCTAAAGTGCTGTAGTGTAATCAGAAAATGTCAAGTAATCAGAAAATGTCAAGTAATAAGAACAAAGAATTTCATAAAAACTTGCCAAAAGGAAAAATGCCGCTACAATTGTAGTGTATTTATATTTAGACAAGTACACC
>JBAXSM010000036.1:0-10585 GCA_037130715.1 Candidatus Absconditabacteria bacterium | reverse complement strand
TAATCCTTCTCATCTTGATGTCTGTAGTGATTCTCTTATCTCTGGACAACAGAGTAGCGCTGCTTGGATGCTTGGAGTTAGTCCAAATAGTTTTGTTGATATTCGTAAAGTATCTCTTGCTACTGATTTTGACACTCAATTTAAACAAGCTAGACTTAATCTGTTTACGGGAACTAATCAATTTCCGGCGATGTATTATGGGAGTGAACATTCAGGAACACCAACATATTTCGCTAGATATGTAGTGTTTACTGGTCTTATTGAAAGTGGTGTCTTGATCCCTCGTGATCAGTTGGTTAAAGTTGAATCTCATGTCTTATATAATAAATGAACAATGACTGGAGAAGTTGTACTTGAGAGTTTTATTTGAAATTACTAATTAGCTATGAGAAGAGAAAAAAAATGATTTACCCTCATAGAAATTTTGATTGTTTTGGTCATTGTTTCTATGTTGTCTATTGTTTTGTTTAGGACATATTCTACTGTCTCTGAGATCGCATTTCGTCTTCAACAAGAAAAATATATAATGCAAGATAGTTTAGCTTTTTCTCAGATTCTCCAGAATGCAGCAGACACTGCCAAGATAGATTATGATCGCTATGGATCTGAGTTACAGATATCAAGTGGATTAGTAGATCATCTCTATTTGCGTGATAATCAAGGTTCTTTTGCTGTTTTTACTACAGGGGAGTGCGTCTCTTCTGCTTTTGAATTGACCGGTGAATTTACACCTTTACAGCGTAATACTCCTTGTCGTCTCTTTATTCAAAGGTCATGAGAACAACAAATTCCCCTTACAGATCCTGGTCATGTGTTAGTGTCTCATGCATTGTTTAAAATTATTCCTTATGAAAATCCACAAGCTGTGCTTTCATGACAAGATAGTTCACTTCAGGTAGCTTTCCTTCGTCTTCATCAGCCAGGTTTTTGGTTGTTTATGCATGTATATAGTCCTAGATTTGGATCAGAATGGATCCAACATGTGTCCTTATCGTTACAACAATTCTTTACTCTCAAACCGTAGTGGTGTATGAAAAAAAGAGGAAATATTAGTATGTTGGTTATGTTTGTGCTGTTAACTTGTTCTCTACTCGGCCTTTTGACCGTGCATTTTCTTAAAAATATGTCTATTCAATATAGTCAAATCTCTTCCTATTATAAGACATATTATCTTGCGCAAGCTGGTATAGAAACAGCCTTAACACAGCTTCAACATCGTGGACTTTGATTTTCTGAAATTATTGATGCAAATAATCCAATTATTCGTGAAAATATTCATCAACCACAATCTACTTTTTCTTTTGAAGTGCGTGGTAAATCCAATTTTTTGTCTACATCATTACTTGATAGTGGTAATTGCGATACGCCATTTATTTTAGCTCCTGGTAAATCATTTGTTTTGCCATTATTTGTTGATACCTTTTCATGAACTATTGTTCAGAGTCTTAACTCAGCTTTTGTTAATCAAAATTTAGGTGACAGACTTGCTTTATTGAAGCCTATTACTACAAATTTTAGTCAATCTACGGTGAGTCTTGGACTTTTGTTAGCGGATTCTACGGGTATGTATCAAAATGGTATGTATTTTGCTACTGGATTCGATTGGAATGACGCGTTTTTTAAATCATTTTCTGATTCGGCATCTTCTGTTCTTTGAAAACTTGAAGATTCTCGTTTACAAAATTGGAAAGCAGATGCTAAATTTTCACCATATTTACTTATCGCCAATAGAGATTCGTATCCTATACGTTTCTGTTTACATCTTCCTCAAGAACAACCCTTACCCACACAACAATATCTGATTCAAAGCTTTGGTGTATATTGAACGACAAAGTTGTGATTAGAGGCTACGTATAAACAGCCTATCCCATCATTTTTGATTGATTCATCATTTGGGAATTAGATATATATTTTTTCTTGTTTTACTTTCTGGTGGGGCTATTTTTATTAGGAGGCGCTTCGCCCTCCACCCGAGTATACTTTCCCTCATTGCCGGGAAAGTAACCAAAGAAGGCTAGTTCTTTATGAGACTCGCTATATCGTTTAGTTTACTTTTTGAGAATGTAAATTCAGCTCAAACAATTCATAAAGAACCAAAATCATTGACTACATTTTTAATCTGAATAACTCGCATAGTGGCGACGAGATATTTTATTTTTTATTTTAAAAAAAACTGTTTCGTAATGAAACAGTTTATATTTGAATATTACAATTGATCCATAAGGTTTCCTAATTTGCTTTCTTGTTCTGCTTTTGTTTTTTGAGCTATTTCGTCTTTGTCTAAGGTATTGAGGATTGCATTTCGTCTTGTTATTTTTGCTTCTCTTTCGTTGTCGATAGCAGCTTGTTCACTTTCATCTTCTTTTTTGAGTGCATGGAGATTCATTTGTTCTTCTATGTAGATTTCATAGAGTCTTAAAATTTGAAATGATCGTAATTCAGAAACTGTTTTTACAACACTTTGATCTCAGCTTTTGACTGCAATATAGAGTTCTTTTTCTTCTTTTCCTTCTTCTTTTTTGAGTTCGTAGTCACTACTAAATGAAGAAACTACAAGTTGTTGCAATAATTCTCGATCAAAATCTTCTTTGAGTTCTTCTGGAAGATTAAAAGGAATTACAGAAAATTTACTTACATATTCCTCATATCGTTCTTGGTCTTTGATGTCACCATCAATGGCCCCAATTACGCTTTCATATTTTTCTACAATTTGTTTTTTCTCAGGTTTTTCTCTTAATTCGTCAATAAATGCTTGAAAATCAAAAAGCATGTTGAGTGGAGTACAAGATAAATCTTTGTCAATATATCCAATACTTTCCATATTTCAATAGATTTTTTGTTTCTTTTTGGTGTTTTTGTTTTTAATATGTCTTTTTTGTTCTTTTTTCTTGATTTCTTGTAGCAAAGTTGTATAAGTAGGGGCCTGCTGCAAATTATATTTTTCGGCTGATCTCTTGTAGTTCAACGGGATAGAACAGCCCTCTCCTAAGGGGCAAATACAGGTTCGAGTCCTGTCAGGGGTAATTCTACATGCTTACGGTTTAACCATCTGTAGGTTTTGTAACTTTTTTTTACTTTATTATCACATTTTATTATGGTTGAAAAGAAACAAGTTGTATCTTTGCAAAGACATGACAAAGACACAGGAAGTCCAGAAGTTCAAATTTCTGCTCTTTCAGATGAAATCAAAGAATTGCAAGCTCACTTAGCACTTCACAAAAAAGATTTTGATGCTAAAAGAAGTCTTTTGAAAAAAGTAGCTAGAAGAAGAAGATTTATGAAGTACCTTAAAGAAACAAATCTTGAAACGTATGCTTCTGTAGCCAAAAAATTTGGTCTTAAAGCATAGTTAAATCTCAAGCTAAAAATTATTTTTTTTACTCACTAACGTTTTATTATTAATGGTAGCAAAGAAAAAGCAAGTGGCCCCTACAAAAAGTCTATTCACAGTTCCTGTGATTAGAGAAGGTCAAAAAGTTAAAGGTATTGTTCTTAAAAAAATTAATAACGGTGTTTTGGTTGATTGTGCTGATGGTGCATTTACAGGTATTATCCTTTCTAAAGAAGTTAAAGAATTGGAAAGATCAGGATATGACTTGGCTCCAGAAAGAGAAATTGAACTAGAAATCGTTAATCCTAATATTAGACATGAAGATGGTCACTATATCGTTTCTATCACTAAATTGTTACAATACGATGTATGGAAGGCTATTTTGAAGAAGTTTGAATCAGATGAAATTATTACTGTTGTACCTACAGAAGCGAACCTTGGTGGACTTTTGATAGATATGCACGGTATCAAAGGATTCGTTCCCCTTTCTCAATTGGCTCCTATTCATTACCCTAGAGTTGAAGATGGTGATCAAGAAGCAATTTTTGAAAAACTATTGGATCTTATTGGAAAAGAACTTAGAGTTAGAATCATCAATATTGATGAAGAAGAGAAAAGAATTATCCTTTCTGAAAGAGAAGCTCTCAAAGAAGAGAGAGAATCTATCTTGAAAGAATTGGAAGTTGGAAAAATCTTCGAAGGTGTTGTGAGTGGAATTTCTTCTTACGGACTTTTCGTTACTATTGGAGGTACAGTTGAAGGATTGGTTCATATTTCTGAAATCACATACGGACACGTTAATGATATCGACAAACTTGGTAAGATTGGTGATGTTGTTAAGGTTAAAGTTATTGGTCTCGAAAATGGAAAGATTTCACTTTCTAGTAAGAAATTGAAAGATGATCCATGGACAGAATTGCCTAAGTACTACAAAGTTGGTGATTTCATCGAAGGTGAAATCGTGAGATATGTTCCTTATGGAGTATTCGTGAGAGTCTTCAAGGATATCAATGGATTGATTCACTTGAGTGAACTTTCTCAACAAAAAACACAAAATCCAAATGAAGTTGTGAAGCTTGGACAAATTGTTAAAGCTAAAATCATCCTCTTGGATCCTAAGAATAGAAAAATTGGACTTAGCATGAAAGGTGTTTCAGAAGATGCAGTTGACGCAAGAGTTGCTGCTGCTACTGGAAAACCAGCTGCTGACAAACCAGCCGTTGCTCACAAGGCAGCTGCTCCAAAGAAAGGATTGGAAGATATTGTTAAGAAATTGGCAGAAGACGCTGAATAGTAACTATTCATATATAGAGAAAACCCATCGCTTAGGCGGTGGGTTTTTTGTTAAATAAGTTTTTTAAATTCATCTACATCAAGTATATCTTTAAACTCATCTTCTGTAAGAATTATTTTTTTGAAATTAGGATCTAACTCGAATGTCTTTTGTAGTAATGATAGTGTTTCTGGTATATTTTTTTGTTTTAGTAAGATACTTGCTTTGTTAAAATAACTATTTGCATGTTTTGGATCTAATTTTATTGCTTTGTTGAGTATATCTAATGCTTCATTGTCTCTATTTATTTCTTTTAAAATACAAGCTTTATTGATGAGTATAGATACACAGTTTGGATTTATTTTATCTAAAATATAATTTGCACACTCTTCAGCTTCTTGATATCTTTTTAATGCCAATAAACATGCTGTTTTGTTTGTATATATTTTTTCATCCATTGGGCTTATTTTGATAGCTTCGTTACATATTTTTATACCTTCTTCATAATCTTTTTCATTGATTAATTTTGAAGTAATTACTAAATAAAATTCTTCTCATCAAACACTATTTTTTATTCCATTATAAAATAAATCCATAATCTCCTTATCTCTTCATAATTTATCCAAGATTAATGCTTTTACATAATATGCCTTTGTATAATTTTTATCTAGTAATAGAACTTCGTCTGCTACTTTTAAAGCTTCTTCATATTTCTCCATCTTCTCTAATATTATTGCTTTATTTATTCTAACTTCTTTGTTTTTGTTATCTAGTTTTATACAATTTTCATATGCGTCTAAAGCATTGTCTTTTTCGTTATTCTTAAGAAAAATATCGCCTAACCATCAATAGAATATTGCTTCTTGAGGATTTTTTTTAATAGCTATTTGACAAATTTCTATAGCTTTCCCATATTCTTCTATTGCGTAAAGTTCATTTATTAATTCTATAAATTCTTCTTTTGAATTTTTTGATGTATTTTGTATTTTTTTTTGAATATCTTCTTTTAGTTTTATCTCTTCTTGAATGTGTGATTTGATTCATACTAATTGATTATATCGGTCTTCATATTCTTTATGATCTTTGATTATTTCAATACATTTATCACATTCCTCTAATGCTCAGTAAAAATCTTTTTTATTTTGTTTTATTATTATTTCATTTACTAAACCTGCTATTTCTTCATTTTTCTTGTTTGTGTTAATTATTATATTTTGTTCTATATTTCTTTGTTTTTCTATATTTTTTATTTCTTGCTTTCTTTTGTATAAGAAGAAAATAACTAATCCCACAAATATTCCAGCAAATCCTCATATTATAGTTCCTGCACTTTGCCAAAATCCAGGATAATCAGATACTGCTATAAAAACAAATCCTAAAAATAATATAGCTCATCCAAAAATTATGTAATTCATTATTTTTTCATTTACTTTACTTAATACAAACCAAATAATTCCTGTTATAACTATGATTCCAATCAATATGAAAATTATCTTCATATCGTTGTCGTTATTTTCATTATTCAAATAATTTTGTGTTTTGCATGATTCAGATTCTATCTCATGTACTTTCATAATAGTACAAAGGTTTGGCATAATTACAGTATTCATTACTTCCTCTGTATTGTTAATATTTTCTATACTTACAAATATAATCTTTTGCAAACTTTCTTTTTTTTGATCTTTGTTTTCTAATTTTTCAAATATAGAAAATTCTTCACTAACTCATTGTTTGATAGTATCAGGAACGGTATTTAAAATAGTTTGTTTTGCTTGATTATAATCTCAGCTTATAGAAACTCCAGTTTCAGCGTGAGAAAATCAAAAAAAGAGTACTAGTAATCCAAATACAGATAATCCTATTTTTTTCATAATAGAGTAGTGAAAAATAAATACCCTATTATTATAAATATATTTTCTAATATGTCAAAAATTAGGTGTATCAATTATCACTTCTATTTTCTTTTTTTTACCGCCTCGCCGGCGCGGCATTACTTTCCCTCATTGCCGGGAAAGTAACCAAAGGGGCTAGTTCTTTATGAGACTCGCTATATCGTTTGGTTTGCTATTTATGAATGTAAATCCAGCTCAAACAATTCATAAAGAACCAAAATCATTGACTACTGGATGTTTGTACTCTCGAAAAACTTTCTAATCTCAGATTCCATAGTCTCTCTATCTTTGATTTGAGACATGTGAACTTTTCGTTCTTTGCTGCCTGGGATTCATTTGATGTATTGAAAGAGGTGTTTTCTAAATTCTATGCGAGCTCTTTCAGTATCTGGGATCAGTGAAAAATGACGGAGGATGGTGTCTCTCTTTTCTTCGTGAGATGGAATATGTGGCGTGAAAATCCAAGGATTTCCTATGGCTGCTTGACCAATCATGACTCCATCCAGATTTTTGATGTATCAATCTATCTCTTCATACGATAAAATTCCACCATTCCCCAAAACTTTTACGGTATTTCAGCGAAGTGCTTCGATTTGGCGTTTGGCTTCGTAAATAAATTCTCGATCTAATCCTGGTCCATATCCTTGTTTGGCTGTCCTTCCGTGAATGGTGATCATATCTACAAATTCGCTGGCTTCAGCGAGAAATTTCATCTGAGCTTCTTTGTCAGGGATATCTACACCAGTTCTTGTCTTGATGCTAAAAGGCATTTTGATGATCGCTCTAAGTGATTTGATAATGTCGAGGGAATTACATTTGTCTCTGAGGAGTTCAGCACCTCAACCACTTCTCATAATATTGTTTGCAGGACATCACATATTGAGTTCGAGACCGATGAAGCGATCACTGTATTCCGCTTGTAATGTCGTCATGGTTTGTTGCAGAGTCTCTGCGTTTCCTCAGAATATTTGAGCAATGAGTTTGGTTTGATTTGCTGTGGTTTCCATGTGATGGAGGACTCATTCTGGATTTCTGACAAATCCGTCAGCGGTCATAAATTCTGTCCATAAGCGAAAATCATAGCGATCTTTTTCGCCGTACTTGTCTCGGATTTCTTGAGTGATACAGCGGCAAGCCGCATCAGTAAATCCATCCATGGGTGCAAATCCTAGTATATGTTTCATATGTTAGATGTTTTAGTGATAAGTTGTATGTTGAGATAGTAAGGAACTGCTGTTTTTTTGCAATGAAAAAACCCCCGAAGGGGTTAATGCGAAAGAGTGTATACTTACTCTGAAGATAGTACATGTTTTTGAGCTCGTACTTTGTTGAGATACATTATACATGTTTGTCTTTGATTGGATGTCATATCATCCATGGGAATACCTAACCATCGATGAAATTCATCTTTGGAAAATACATCTACGTACCATATTTTGATCATGGTTTTTACAAAGTTGATCCAATGATACAACTTGTACAATTCTGAGTCTTCCCAGATTTCTTGCAATAATTTTTTGAGTAGTTCTGTGTTCATAGCATGTATATTTTAATTTATTTTTATTTCATTTCGTTTTTATAGTTGTTTTCGTAAATTTCAAGCTTTCCTTGAAAAATACTAGCTTAACCATAAAAGAAATCTGATTTTAATTTTTGTTTGGATTATTATGAACGTGGTTATTTTGGAAAATATACGTAGTGCTTACAATGTAGGAAATATTATTCGTACTGCTGATGCACTTGGATGGCAGGTCCGATTGACTGGTTATTCACCATCACCAGTGGATAATAAGAAGGTTGTGAAAACCTCTCTTGGTGCCGAAGAAGCTGTCTGATTGCGTCAATTTGGATTCACTCAAGAGGCAATCGATGAAGCTAAAAAACTTGGCTTTGTTGTGATGGCTGCAGAAATTATCGATACAGCAATTTCTCTCGATACATGTGCTATAGATTCGCCTGTTGCACTAGTCTTTGGTAATGAAGTAGATGGTGTCTTGCCTGATACATTAGCAGCTGTAGACAATGTTGCCTACATCCCTATGTTAGGAATCAAAGAATCATTGAATGTTGGACAAAGCGCAGCTATTATGATGCGACATTTTCGTCACTAATTTCTGTGAATATTTTCTTTTCTCCAATACAAATAGTATTTGTTGCCTCTTTCCAATTATCTGAAAGGGTTCCTTCTTTGGTAACATAATTGAGTGTGGTAATCATAAATCACGCTTTTTGTAGTATTTCACTAATCTCATTTTTCGTAAAGATATGATAGAATCTTTTGAATGTTTTCCCATTTGTTTTTCGTGGTAATAGGAGACTATTCCATTCTTTATTTTCTTTTGAAAATAGCATATTTTTGGCTGTCTCTACTAATGCTCTTCGATATTTTTTGAGAAATCGTAGGGAGAATGATCGGTTACTGAGAATGAGTGATCCTCAATAGTGTAATGCTCTATAACTATATTTGGTACAAAGTATTCTGTTTTTTGTATTTGTGAGATGCTGAATACTAGCTATTCAGACAATGATATCACATGATTCTTGTTCTAGTGTTTTGAGAAAACTGAGCATATCTGTTTTGATAAATTGAGTTGTTATATTTTTTGGTGTTTTAATTTTCTTGGCCTCTGTAAGGAGTCATTCCGATATATCAATTCCAATATATTCAATCTTTTTGTCTTTAATTTCTATCAGTTGTTCTAAAAATCTTCCACTTCCACATCATAATTCTATGATTTTTATGGAATCTTTAGTATTCCTTTGAACAGCATCTATAAGCATAGGTGCTTCTGGTCGTACTTTTTTTCTTGTGCTGGCGTATTTACTTGCTTCGTGATCGTAAAAATTAGCCAAGTCTTCATGAACGCGTTGTTCGTAAGGTTTCACGATCTTTTCTAGATCAGACTTCCCATGCTTTGCTAGATAATGGCTAGTAGATTCTTTGTACTCTGTAATCTCAGGGCCGAATCGTGCTGGTATTTTGAATGTTTTACTTTCTTCAATTGAATCAAATTCAACTTCAGCGAGTATCAATCCTTCGAGATTTTCGTGAAATATATTGAGTTCTATCGTATTTTTTTTGTATGGCAAAAAATAGCGAGTTTTGCTGAGGGAAATTTTTTGTGCCTCTGTTCGTAATTGTTTTCGTGTTTGTGCCGTCATTTTAGATTCTATTTCTTCTCTTACCAATCATTTTCCATGTTTAATAGTTTTGATATACTCAGTTTTCTTTTTGTTTTCATATACAATTTTTCTTATTCTTATTTTTTCTTTGTTTTCTGGATCATTACAATATCCTTGTAGTATTTCTCGTTTTTCTCGTTTTTTCTGTAAAGCTGGTGCTTTCTCTATCCAAAACCTTCTTTCTATTTCCATTATCTTTATCAGTTTTTAGCTAAAAAGATTTGCTATTTTTGTATTTTCTCCTCATACTTCCTTGATAATTCCATGTGAATTTTCTAAAAAATCTTCTAAGGTAAATTGTAACTCATCTCATTCCATAGATATTTTTTTGTAATGAAGAAGATAGAGGAGTACTAATGCTGTCATTCTTACATCGTTTTTACAATATTTTTTGAATTCTTCGAGAATTGTTTCATCTTTTGTCTCCAGATATTGTTTCCAAAGCACTTCTCCTTCAGCTCCAGATTCTAGTGTCTTTTGAACATTTACTAGTGCTGTTGCAACCTTATTAAGTCCTAATTTCTTCCCTGTCATTTTTTGAAAAAACACAAACAAATCAATTGTTTTGTTGTTTAATATATCTATATCTTGCTGGTTTTTTGTAGAATTGTGAATACATACGGGATTATCAAATCGAATATTATTATATCCAATAATATATCCGTCAAACTCTATCATTTTTTGGACGAAGGCATCGAGATCCTCTTTACCTATATATTGGTACTCCATTTTGTTGCCTTCGATAGGGTACATTGCATATCCAATAAGATATTCAGCATCTCTGATATCATCACAAACAGTAGTTTCAATATCATATACGAGAAATGGCTTCCCATCAATGGTATTATATGCCCCAAGCATAAATTCTTCCATGAGAATCTGCTCGATCGTCTTTTGTCCAGTCTG
>JBAXSM010000035.1:0-10635 GCA_037130715.1 Candidatus Absconditabacteria bacterium | reverse complement strand
TCCAAATAGTAAGAACGTAAATACAACTTTAATATTAAATCGTATATTACTCGATAAAGCAAGGGACATCGATATAACATTTGATATACCTATAAAAGTTATTTCAATAATTCCTATTGTCTTTTTCTTAAGTCTTTTGATGTATAGGAATAATAACTGTCCTCCTATCGCACCAAAGGCAAGTGCTAAGGCATTCCACCAAGACCAAACAATCAGTATTGCTTTTTGTTTTTCAATTACATTTTGAGCTGATATGCTCGTAGCAAAACAAAGTAAAGCTACCATGATAATCACTGTTTTTGTTTTCATATTATATATTTTATATTTTATATGTTTTTGTTTATATATTTTTCTTATATATATTTTATTTATAAAGTCAATCTATTTTATATCTATAATATTTCGATACTTCTCATAGAAATACTTCCATTTTGAATAGATTCATGAATGGTTGTGATTTGTTCTTCTGGTCTTTTCATCGCCAAAATATAGAGAAGAGGCAAATAGTGGTCTGTTGTAGGAATTCCTAATTTGTGATTAGAGAGATACTTTGGATAATTGAGTAATCCTTCGATATGATTTTCTCTTATTTGTTCTTTGAACCAATTGTCCATCTCAACAGCTCGGTCAAATGCCTTTGCATCATCGTCAAATGAAATATTTCCAAGATTATGAATAATATTTCCGCTTCCGATAATCAAGATATTTTCGTCTCTATATTTGGATAATTTTTGTCCTAAGGCAAAATGTTCTTCGAGTGTTTTGTTTACATCTAAGCTCATTTCTAAGACAGGAATATTTTGTTTTGGATACATATGACATAATACAGCTCGTGCTGCATGATCTATCCCTCTGGTTTCATCGATCTGTACGCCAATATTGTCAGCTTCTATTTTTTTGGCTAATGTTGAATCTCCAGGTGCTGCGTACTTATATTCATATAACTCTTCGGGAAATCCATAAAAATCATAGATTTGTGGAGGAGTTGGACTACTGGTAATGTATGTTCCGTGAGTCAATCGATGCGCTGAAATTACGATGATTGCTTTCGGTGTTTCAATCCTTTTGGAGAGTGTTTTGAGCATCTCTGTGTAGCTATTGTTTTCTATAATATTCATGGGTGATCCATGTCCTATGAAAAATGTTTTTTGTATCATATCTGAGATTTTTAGATCAGTAAAAACTAGAGTATATGTATTTAGTTTCTTAATGCTATTTTACTTTATCTCATAATACATCTCTTTTTCTGTATAAGGCAAGTCTATTTGAGTGATGATTTCATAGTTTGTTGGCTATTTCTGAGATTCTGAATATACTTAGATAAGGAAATTTTATTTATTAGTACATAGTTTATGGATATCGCTTCTTGTCAGGGTTCTTTGTTGATTCAATATGCCAAGACTCCTGCATTATCAGGGAATATTTCTAAATTGACTACGCTTGCGTGGGGAAAAGATAAGACTTCTTGTCTTTCTAGTCTTGGTGGCACATCCGCAACTAAGCAATTTTTGGCCAAAAATGCACCTGAATTAACCACACAAACGTCTACAGGAACCCAAGCTTTGACTGGTCAATCAGCTTCTGTTTTTGATTGAGGACCGGTTCAAATGATGGAAACTTATGGTTCTTATACTCTTTGGGGTATTGGAATTTTGATTCTTTTGATTATTTTCTTTAAATTTTCTAGAAAGATAGTTTCTTTTTTGTATGACGTCACTAATGCGAGTAGAGTATTGTATCTCAAGGTAATCTTGCCTAGAAATGATGGAAAGTCTGATCGTGAACAAGATAAAGAACTTGCCAAAGATATGAAAGAAAAAATTGGTCGTATGGCCCAAGTATATCATAATGTCCATAAACTTGGTGACTTGAGTACCAAAGATACATTGATGAGATGGTTGTTCAACAAGCCAAAGCTCAATATGATTTATCAATATGAAGATGGTCAAATTTCTTTTATTATTTGAGTATATCCTGAATATCAAAAAATTCTTGAAGGTGCAATTAGTGCCCAATATGCTGATTGTTCTATTGAAAAAATTGAAGCACCAAAACTCTTTAAGCATAAATATTATGATATTATGCCTTTGGTACCTAAGAAACCTTCAGTGTATAATATTAAGCTTTTTAAACAGCAACCAGATGATCCTATAAACAACCTGATTGATGCTATTTGAAAAATTTCTAAAGAAGATACGGTAAGTGTCGTTATGCCTATCAAACCTATTGGTGATTGGTTTAATAAAAGAGCTCAAAAATGGGCAGAAGGTTTATATAGAAATGACAAAAAATATACTGATCCTAATTATAAACTTCATAACTTTTTGAAAAACCTAAATCCTTTTAATTGGCTTGGATTTATCTTTCAATGACCACAAGTCAAAACACCTGAAGAGAAAACTGCCAATCAAGAATGAGGAAAAGATTTTGTCCGTATGGTAAAAGCCAAGGAAGATTATCTTAATGCTATGGGTGAAGAAGCAGCTTTGCCATATTTTGAGGCATCGCTTCTTTTGATCACCTCAACACCTGATCTTGCGAGATTAGATAGCAACTTAGATATTTTAGTAAGTGCTTATAATGTCTATGGTGATGAATACGGAAACGAATTGATTGATCAGAATAATCAACATGATATGTTTGGTCGATTTTATAAACCATTGTGGAAGTTTGCTGCTTTGTTTAAATTAACGCATTTTTTCTTCAAATCAAATATCTTTGGAGTAAATGAATTAGCATCACTTTTCCATTTCCCGGATAATGCATATAACCGTTCACCTGCAATTTCATGGATGCAATATAAAGTTCTTCCAGCACCTGATAATTTGCCTGTGCTTACACAAGATTCAGGATATGTGATGTCTGGTAAATTAGCGGAGGACTATAAAGACGGAATTTTGAGTGATATTTTGGCTGAGACACCTAATCATTGGGCAGTTGGCAAGAGAAAAGATAAAAAAGAAAAACTCGTGCCAGTCACTGAATATACTTCAGAACAACTTGTTTGAAAAGAAATCGTAGAACAAAATGGTTCTCGTTTCGTCAAAACGATAGAAGAAAAAGAATCTTATGGATATAAAATATTTAAGGACTGAGTTTTACTCGGAACCAATATCTATAGAAATATTTTGTCTCCGGTATATATGAAAAGAGAAGATAGAACGAGACATCATTATTGTATTGGAAAATCAGGTACCTGAAAATCAGTCTTCTTACAAACGGTAGCTAGACAAGATATTTGGAATGGAGATGGAATCTGTTTGGTCGATCCACATGGAGATTTGGCTGAAGATATTTTGGCTTATATTCCTAAAGAGAGAGCTAAAGACGTAATCTATTTTGATGCAGGAAACGAGGAAAGACCAATGGGACTTAACTTGTATGAAATTCAAAACTTAGATCAGGCAGATAGGGTAGTTAATGATGCGACAGAAATCTTCTTGAAAATGTTTGGTCCAGAAATTTTTGGTCCAAGATTGCAGGAATACTTTAAATATGGAAGTTTGACCTTACTTGAAGACTTTGATGATCCTCCAACACTTTTGGATGTAGTTAGGCTCTTTACTGATGAAGGCTATAGAGAACTTAAATGTAAAAAGGTAACTAATGCTGTTGTTAGAAACCGATGGGAAAAAACTTTCGCATCTATGGGAGATAGAGAAAAAGAAGAAATTATTCCATATTTGTCCGCTAAATTTGTATCATTCAATACCAATAGATTGATTAGAAACATTATTGGACAAACCAAATCAGCATTTACGTTTGAAGATGTAATGGATAATAGAAAAATTCTGATTATCAATCTTTCTAAAGGTATGATCGGTGAATTAAATGCTCAGCTGCTCGGAATGATTATTGTCTCCAAAATTTATACTTCCGCTATGGGAAGAGCCAAAATGGCGGAAAAAGACAGAAAAGATTTCTATCTTTATGTCGATGAATTCCAAAACTTTGTTTCTGGAACATTTGCTGATATCTTGTCAGAAGCCAGAAAGTATAGACTTTGTTTGATTATGGCTCACCAATATATTGCTCAACTTGATCCTCCAAAAGGACTTGGTGGTGATGGTGGTGGAAAATGAGATGTAAAAGCTGCCGTTTTTGGTAACGTTTGAACGATGCAATCATTTAAGATCGGTGCTCCCGATGCAGAGTTTCTTGAAAAAGAATATGCGCCAGTACTTTCTGGACAAGATATTGTAGGTATTGCCAATTACAAAGCATATGTGAAACTCAATATTGATAATTCTACTACAAGAGTATTTAGTATGAATACCATCTATACCAAAGATTATCAAAACATGAAAATGGTCCCTATTCTCAAAGAGTATTCTGGTAAAAAATATGGAAGAAAAAGAGAATTTGTGGATGCAGAAATGGCTGCAAGACTTGGTGTTAATGAAACAGCTACAGAACTTCCTCCAGCAGATGCAATCCCTCCACAGACTGATATACCACAAGTGGCTACATAGTGATCTCTTGTTTGTTGATCTTTAATGAGTATATATACTTCTTTATCTTATTTTATAGTAATGTCGTCGGTATCTAGAAAACAATGATTTTGGTCTGTTTTGTTTGCCTTATTGGGAAATATGGCTGTTACGGCCATGAAATTTACATGATTTGCCTTTTCTGGTTCAGGAGCTTTGTTTTCTGAAGCAGTTCATAGTTTGGCTGATACTTTCAATCAGTGATTTTTGATGGTTTGAATTCGTCTCTCATCTAAAAATGCAACTGATGTGTATTCTTATGGTTTTGGAAAAGAAAGATTTTTCTGGGCACTGATTTCAGCTTGTGGTATCTTCTTTTTGGGAGCTGGAGTGACCTTGTATCATGGAGTAGAACTCCTTATGAATCCTCATGCTTTGCATGTATCTGCTTTTTCTTTTATTGTCTTAGCGGTATCTTTTGTTGTAGAATCGTTTACTTTTTGAATCGCTGTTAGAGAACTTAAACGTTCTCATCCTTATGCTGGTTGGAAACATTTGATGATTCATGGAGATCCTGTGACTTTGGCAGTTGTCTATGAAGATGGGGTAGCGTGTTTATGAGTACTTATAGCGTTTATTTCATTGGTATTATACAGCATAACCTGAAATTCTATTTGGGATGGAATTGGGTCGACTATAGTTGGGTTACTTTTGTGAGTTATGGCTGTCGTCTTGATTATGAAAAATAGGACATTCCTCTTGGGTAAAGCTATTCCACCTAAACTTAGAAAAGAAATTATTGAACATATCGAATCAGATCCTATTATTGATAAGGTGCTAGATTTCAAATCATCTATTTTGGATGTAGATGTCTATCATATCAAATGTGAAATTGAGTGTAATGGAACTGCTCTGATGAAAGAATTGGGAAGAAATAATTTCTTTAGAAATGAATATGAAGACGTCAAAGATGACTATCAAGCGTTTCTAGAATTCTGTGTAGATTTTACCGGAAGATTGCCGAGACTTATGGGTACGAGAATAGATCAACTCGAAGCATCTATCAAAGATAAATTTCCTCAAGTGAGACATATAGACTTGGAGATTAACTAAAAAGAAATATTCTACCGTTGGCTTTGTGCTGACGGTTTTTTTTGATTTGTTTTCTTATTATTTCAAGTTAGTACAACTTTTATTTTGTTATAAAACCTATTTTCTTGCGCCTAGCCCGGCGGGGTCCCATATTTTCCTAGGCGGCAAAATATGGAAAAAGCGCCTTTGCCAAACAAAACTCACAGACTATTATTACAGACTAGTAATTTTTGTTATCTTCCCTATTGTGTGGTAAGTCCATATAGTTCTCACCCTAGACCAATTTGCCCATAAAGGGCAACAGGGCTCCGGAGAACTTTATATAAGTATAGAAAATCACATTTTAAATGATTGTTCAAACAAGTTGTTTGGCATTTTATTTTTTTGATTGTTTTCAATTGTTTTTTCTCAAAGAATAGTTACAAGCAAGTGTTTATTTTTTTGTGAAATCGAATGAAAATAGGAATCGTAGGATTGCCAAATGTAGGTAAATCAACCTTGTTTAATGCCCTGACTAAATCGTATTCTGCTCCTGCAGAAAATTTTCCGTTTTGTACCATAGAACCAAATGTAGGTATTGTAAATGTCAAAGATAAAAGACTTGAAGCTCTTTCTGTGATGTCTCATACTCAGAAAATCGTCTATGCTGCAATTGAATTTGTAGATATTGCGGGATTAGTAAAATGAGCCAGCCAATGAGAAGGATTGGGAAATAAATTCTTGTCTCATATTAGAGAAACTGATGCTATTGTTCAGGTGCTCAGATATTTCAAAGAAACTGATGTGGTGCATGTAGAATGAACCGTGGATCCTATGAGAGATGTGGAAATTATCAATACTGAATTGATCTTGTGTGATCTGGATCAGATTGAGAGAAATCTTCCAAATATTCAAAAAAGAGCTAAACTAACTTCAAATAAAGATGATGCAAAACTAGCTGTTATCCTTGAACAAATACAGACCGTTCTTAGACAAGGTAAAATAGCACATAGTCTCAAAGAATATCTGTCTGCTGAGGAATTAAGACTCTTAAAGCCATATAATTTGCTTACTATGAAGCCGTTTGTCTATGCGATCAATATCTCTCAAGATGATATTCCTATGTCTCATCATATCCAAGAAGAGTTTATGGTTAAATTACAGAGTCCAGTTGCTATTGTATGTGCTAAACTAGAATCTGAGATGATGGAATTTGAAGAAGAGGAGAAACAAGATTTTATGAAAGAACTCTTGTCATTAGATAAAATCACACATATTCCTACTTTGGATGATTTGATTGCCTTGGCATATAACAAAGTTGGATTGATGTATTATTTCACTACAGGAGAAAAAGAATCTAGAGCTTGGGCAATTCCCATAGCTTCTACGGCGCCACAGGCAGCCGGTGCAATCCATACTGATTTTGAAAAATGATTTATAAAAGCCGAAGTTGTACGTTGTGATGAGCTCCTTGCATGTTGATCTTGGGCCAAAGCTAAAGAAAAATGACTTGTAAAGCTAGAGGGAAAGGACTATATTGTCCGTGATGGAGATGTTATGATTTTTAAGTTTAATGTGTAATTTGTAGATATTAAATCTATTAAATACACTTGACATTAAAATCTGAATCTTTATATTGCTGTTATAAAAATATATTTTATATATTTACTGCCTTTCTTATGAACTTTAAGGTCAAAATGGATGATACTAAAATTAAAGTAGATATAGAAAAAACACAACTTAAGGATGTGTTAATTTATTGTAAACCAAAAGAAAGATTGGTTCTTATGAAGAAATTTGGTCTTGATGGAAGCAAAGAAGTTCCTCTTCAAAGAATTGGAAAAGAATATATGCTTACTAGAGAAAGAATTAGACAAATAGAAACTCAAGCTTTAATGAGATTTAGAAGACTCATTGTTGGTAACGACCTCTATATGGAAGTTCTTAATGAGGCTAAAAAAATTCTTGATATCCATGGAGGATTTCTCAAGGAAGATGTTTTGATCTCAAAAATGGTTAATAAAAATATTTTCAAGTTTTCTAAACAAGAACTTAAACTTATTCTTGTTTCTGACTTTGATGTGACATACCTCAAGAGAAATAAATATCTTAATAAATCTTTCTATCTAGATCCTCTTTACGAAGATCTTTTGACTAAGATGGTGTTAGAATCTGTGGCTTACTTTGAAAAGAGAAAAACAAGTCAAGATTTGTATGAGTTTATTGGATATATGAAAGATAATTTTGCAAAAGATTATAAAGATGTTCACTATCTCAAAAATGATTTGTTCTATGTTAACTTCTTCGAGTCTATCAGAGATTTCAATGTGTTTGATGGAAAGGTTGGTTTGCCAGTATTCGCAGATGTAAACCCTAAAACTATCAAATTGAAGATCTTGTATACTATGAGAAGAGTTAATAAACCATCTCATTTCCAAGAATTGCCAGGTAAAATTATGGAACGATTTCCAGCCAAAAATATCAAAGTAAATACAGTTCACAATGAACTTGTTAAAAATAATGATATGTTTGTTAATCTTGGTCTTGGAATTTATGGACTCAAAGAATGGGGATATGAAGGAGGTCAAGTTAAAGAAATTCTTGTAAGAATCTTCACTAAAAATGATAGACCTATGAATGTAAAAGAGCTTTGTAAAGAAATGCTCAAAGAAAAAATGGTTAGTCCAAACACAGTTATGCTCAACCTTCAAAAATACAAGGATTTGTTCAAGAGAACAGAAAAAGGTGTTTATGAATTAATTAAGTAATGTATTCTTCTTATTATACGAAAAACCACTGCGCTTAGCGGTGGTTTTTTCTTATCTTTTTTATAGTTGTTATTCTATAGTAAGTGAGATATGAGGATATGGCACTGCTACACCATAACGTTTGAGTGTATCAAAAAGTAAGAATTTTATATCTCTAGCTACAAGTGTTGGACTTTTTTTAGCTGGGTTCACAAAGAAGAATCCTTTCATCTCAATTCATTTGTTTGTGAAATTATTTATCAAAATGCTTGTATATTCTGGATAGAGGATGTTTTTGTGGCTGTTTATTGTAGAAATAACCGTTGCTTTAAACTCTTCAATTGGTGTATGACGAGGCAGTGTAAAGAGAATTTCTCATCTGAGTAATGGTTCTGTTTTGAGCGTTCTGATAGGTGTTTTGGCTACCATACTATTTGGAATAATCACTCTTCTTTTGTCAAATGTTCTAATAACGGTATATCTGATATTAATTTCTTCGATTGTTCCCATGAGATTAAGTGGTCCCATGAATTGTACAAATTCACCTAGTTTAATCTTTTTATTTGTGAGGATAAAGATCCCTGATACAAGATTTTCGACCGTTGACTGCATCGCAAATCCTAGGCTTAGCGAGATTCCTCACATAATAATACCTGCATCATATCCCATTACTTGAAATGTAATGAGAATAGAAAAGATAATTCCTATGAGCGAGATGATTCTGCCTATAAATTCTGCATTTTTTTGGCTATATGTAGTGTTTTGTCCGTCGTTTGCTATGATTCTTTTTTGGATACGGGCGACAATCATTGAACATAGCATATATAATCCAAAGAATACTGCAATTCACAACAAAATCTTACCAAGAAATATTGGTGCTTGATGTATAAGAGTGGCTCGTTGATCTAGAAGAATATTCATAAAAGGATATATACGTTTAAAAAATCAGATTTATGCTGTGGTTTGATTTGTATTGTTTGTTTGAAGATGTGATTCAAGTTTAGCTTTGTCTTGATTGTTTTCAAAGTTCACGGTCAAGATATTATAAGGAACCTCAATTTTATTTTGAATAAAGGCAATGTTCATTGCGTTGTTTATCTCTCAGAGCGCCACTTCAGGTATTATACCGCATTTAGGGTCAAAATAGAAAAATGATTTAATTTCTATATAACTATCTGCAAAATTAGATACAAAGGTCTTGGTGTTTTCTTTTTCTTTGACATATTCGAGTGTATTGATAGTTTTCGTTACTACATCCAATACCTGTGCAACATCTGAATTATAATGTACACCGAATACTGCATTGAGTTTTACAAGGTCTTCTGAACTAAATGTCTTGATTGGTGTGGAGATAAGAAGCATATTTGGTAGGACAACTTGTCTTAAATCAAGTGTTCTAATAATCGTATATCTAATAGTAATTTCTTCAATTCTTCCGAAATAGACTTGATCGGCAGTAATTTCTACAATATCGCCCATTTTAAATTCTTTGGTATAGAGAATCATCATACCTGCAATCATATTTCCTAGAATTTCTTTGAATGCAAGACCTACTCCAAATGAGATACCTCAGATGATAAGCCCGACATTAAATCCTACAATTTCAAATCCCACAAAAAAAGAGAAAATAACAAGTACATAGAAAACAATATCATGAATTAATTTCTCGATTTTATCCACATGTTTATTGCCTTCAGTCGTATTTTGTACTATTTTTTTGCTAATAATCTTTGCAAATACTTTTGATACCATCAAAAGAATAAAAATCACAATGATTGCTCCAACGATTTTTATAAGATAGGTTACAATTACGCTGTCCATCAGACTTTGTATACCTGTACTTGCAATATCTCCAGTTCCCATATGTATGATAATTAAAATAAAGATTCTATACTAATTGTATCCTATTTTTCTCTAAAACTCAATAATTAGCCATTTGAAGATGTTGAATATTAACCAATTTTGGGAAAATGATATAAAATTATAGTTTTTAGCGTCTATATTTTTTCCAGTTGAAAAGAGAACTTTTTTTTCTACAATGAAGATAAGACAATTTTATTTTATGTACTCTATGATAATGGCTTCTAATTTTTCTGCTCATCATGTTGTTAAAGAAAAACCACGTAATTTCCCTTGGGGAATAGTTTTGATTTGTATTTTGTTTGTTTCTTTTTTGCTTTGGAGTAAATGGGATAAGGTTACTCAAATTTTCACAACAACTACGTCTCTAACTACATCTTTGGATGATACAGGATTTGTGGTTTGAGATCCAATTACCCTTGAATGAGAGATTCGTCCTGATGGAGATTTTTTGACGCATACACATACATTACTTACTCAAAGTAGCGGTGTATTTGGACTCAAAAGTAAAACGGTTAATTTGAGTC
>JBAXSM010000034.1:0-11441 GCA_037130715.1 Candidatus Absconditabacteria bacterium | reverse complement strand
AATAATAATAAGACATAAAATCACAATAATTTTTTTCATATAGATACTTTTTTTATTAATATTTTTTGTTAATTAATACTGTATATAAATATTTACAAACAAATGTCAATAAAACTTGACTTAATATATCAAATATATATAAAGGAAAAATAAACACAAATAATTAATACAGAAAATAGTATGAAAAAACATCAGATTTACATCTTTATTGGAAAACGAGACGGCTTTCCAAAAGTATTTACTGCCGCTGTAGCACAAGAATCTCAAGCAAAACATTTAATCAACAGTTGTGCTAATGCCTCAGTAAAAATTGAGTATGCACCACTAAGTCTCAAAGACGAAGATAATCCTGACAAAAGAAATGGGTTATATGTACTTCTGGAAGATCGGATGATGAACGGTAAGTTCTATCCAACAGGTACCGTATTTCAAAATGAAGAAGAAACACAACAATGGCTTATAGAAAGCCCGGTAGGAGTCGAAAGAAAATTCGAAGAGGTCGAAATAACACGGCCTCACAAAGTCTTGAAAACAATTCTACAAAACAGCTAAACAAAGTATCTTTGTTTATAAAAAATGTGATCGAATATGATCACATTTTTTAATTATAAAATATTTTTAATTATAAAATATTTTTAATTTTTCTTCCATTTTTCAAATCTCAAACCAATTCACAAACTAATCACTGAGATACAAATTCACAATACCCAGATAATACTACTTGCATAGACAGGATCCACTGCAAGTCTCTTGAGAATTATACCAAGAAAAGCCCAGATGATAACTAATGAATAAACAATATCAGCTTTTCTCCATAACGCAAGAAGTGCCAATAATGCAGCCACTACAATAACTGTTGTAGTCCAAAAAATATCTGTCATTCCTCGTCCAGTCCATCCAATATGCACAAGCAAGGCAGTAATATTAGCGATAGTCGCCACAGACAACCAACCAAGATATAAGCTAAATGGTACTTGAACACATATTTTTTCTCATCGTTTTCCCAATTTATGTCCTATACTTACTTTATAACTAAGCACAATTACTACCGCCAAGAACAAAATAATAATACCTACAGACAAAAGCACTTGTTGATATTGCCAGGCAAAAATCCATGCAATGTTAGTCAAACATGACAGCAAAAACCAGATTCCAATTTTTTGTACGATACATTTAGATTGTTTTTTATACACGTCAACGATCTGATAAACAACAAAGACACCAAGCATCAAATAAATCAACCCCCAAATAGAAAATGTCAGTCCAACTGGCACAAATAAATTTGGATATAAATCGGACAAAGCACCAGTACTAATTCATCCAATAGGCAATGCATTAGCCAAATAATTAACTATAAGAACCGCAATAAATCCAACAACATTGAAAATAGCCAAAGCTTTAACCCATCATGATGCTTTTTTCATGGGAGATATATGAAAAAATAAAAGATATAATTATGGAGAGAGTAATGTATATTTTAAAAAAATCAAGACTATTGACTTTAAAAGACAGATAAATAAATATTTAGTATCTTTATTTTCTATTCTATGATCATGAAAATAGAACTCAGACAACTCTCACTCACTGATTGAACAGAAATCACTGAAATGCTTCAAGAAATATGACCAGGTGAAAATGGCTTTGAAAATACAGGATATGATACACCTTTAGATGAATATTTAGAAAAATATAATAAACAATCACAAGGTATAGATTTACCAGAATGATATGTACCTCAAACTATCTATCGATTATATATAGACAATATTCCTGTTGGATATGGGAAACTTAGACATCACCTAACAGAATTTCTCATAAAAGCAGGAGGACATAGTGGATACTGCATCAGACCATCAGCGCGTGGGAAATGATATGGAAATATTATCTTACAAGAACTCATAAAGAAAGCTCAAGAAAAATGAATTACAAAGATGCTCCTGACATGTAATCCAGACAATACTCCTTCCAGAAAAATTATAGAAAAAAATTGATGAATATTAGAAAATATAGAAGAAAAGTGTAGATATTGGATTGATATTAAATAATTTTTGTGCTTTAAATACAGTTAAATTTGCGTTTTTACCACAATCTCCATATAATTACTCTGTATCATTTATATTTACCCACAAATGGACAGAAAACCACTTCTCTTTAGTCAATCAAACGCCTATTTCCCCTACGAAGAAATGCTTCAAACAAGCATAGGTTTTGCAAATCCTTTAGATATCGACACCTATATCAAACAATCATTCGGCTTGCTTACAGATACAATTATGTTGACAGGTGCTGAAGTACAATGCTTCACCAAAGATCACCTCATTGATGAGCATTTTATTTGTTACAAAATAGAGGGAATAAACCAAAAACCTGTACTTATAACAGATTGAAAGATAAGTTGTAATCTCATAAAACAATGATTTTTCAAAAGCGGCCTTATTCAATGATTAATACAAGGGACACCTATTCTTTCTTTGTGTATATTGAGTCTACTTACTCGTATAGCACCACCCAAAATAGCAAATATTTTGATGTATATTAGTCTTATTGGTTTACTTATCACCTGTTGTTTTTATGGATTTAAACTGATAAAAGGGCTCATTAAAACAATCTTTTCAAAAGAAATTGATTACGATGGTATTGGAATAACATACGAAAAAGAGACAGATCATAAATTAGTACATACAGAGTTTCTCAAAAAAATAGAACAGCTTGAACAAATATATAAAATAGACAAACTTGTATTGTTTCAAGGAAATATCTTTTTTAAACAAACGATAAACAAAAAAACAGTTCGACAAAGCATCAAAGAAAAATTCAGTCGAACATCAACGAACAGCATACAATCTGACAATACAACCAAAATTCAACAAACGGTTAGTTGATTATTGGATCAAAATCTATTTATGTAAAAAAATACAATATGCGAAAATTGATTCAAAAAGCACAAAATCTCAAAAATTGACGAACAGCCTGATTATCTAAATTACCAGGAACTACTACTTTATCTATTAGTCAAAAAGCACAAAAACTCCTTAACAAAGCATATGGAGAATATACTAAAGATGTAGAAAAACATATAAGCCCAATTATCACATTATCAGATGATGATGAATTATGTGCAAAAATTGCAAACGAAAGTTACAGAGAATACAAACTCCGCAATAAGACAATTGCATCATATATCCTCAATGAAAAATTGAGCACAACCGATGCAGCAGTATATATAGACACAACAAGACAGGTGTGTATAATATGATTTAGAGGGACGCTCATTACAAATCTTCAAGATCTTGCAAGTGATGCTCAAATTGTGTTGGATATCCAAGGAATCGATCCTAGAGTAAAAAATTCACTTCATACCTATGATAGTTGCAAAAGAGAATATGAACACTTTTCATTTCGAGTATGTGGACACTCATTATGAGGAACTTTAAGTTATATTGTTGCCAAACACAGAGAACCAAATAAATGTGTTGTGTTTAATCCAGGGGTCTCTGTAAATACATTTTTTCTTCAGATGATAGAAGATACCATAAAAAAATCTATATGGACAGAAAACACACAGACATATAAAATTTTAGGAGATATTATTTCAACAGTTGCATTTGTTGGACACACAAAGGTTTTTAGTATAAAATCGAAAGATCCGCTAAAATTACACGCAATGGATAATTTTATTACCCACAAAGATAAGGTTGACAAAACAACCACAAAAGATACGCTCTAATATATTAATGATTTACATACTTATATGCATATCATGAAAGCATTACTCATTACACTTATGATCAGTTTAATTATGACTTGATGTGGAACCAAAGTTGATGAAAAAATTTGTACTGACATCAATGATCCAAAGACATGTAAAATAGCAAGTACAGAAGTTATTGATATAAAGGGACTACACACAACTGCTGTAGATGTTCTTACTGCACTCAAAAATAATGACGAAAAAAAATTAATAACACTTATGAGCAAAGATGGAATTCGTTTTTCTCCATACAATTATGTGAGTGATCTAGATATTGTAATGACACAAACAAACATCAAAGATATTACAGATAGCAAGAAAACACAGGAACGATGATATAAAGACTGAACAGGAGAACCAATAAGTATGAATTTTCAAGACTATCGAAAAAGATATATCTATGATGCTAAATTTATGACAGATGGAGTTTCCTATTTAAACACAAAAGTTCAAAGATGAACTGTACTCAATAATATATATGATATATATTCTGGAGACACTATTTTGGAATATTATATTCCTGGAACATCCAAACTATATGAAGGTATGGATTGGAAAAGTCTTACCATTATCTTTAGTAAAGAAAATAAGTTACGAAAAATTAAAGGTATTGTTCACTGAGAACGAACCATATAAAACACTAATGAATAACAAGATGCAAGGCGTAGACAAAAGACCATTAATATAAATCTGCTAAGGATTATTCGGTGGTCTTTTTTGTTTTTTCAAGAAATGTTTTTACAAAACCATACAAAAGTTTAGACACATCTTCAATTTGAGTTTGAAAATCATCGACGACAGATACTTCTATGATATTTTGATCTCTCATCAAAAGCAACAAAACACGTAATTCCAAAACATCAGCTTTCGCTTGAAGAAGTGCATCTTTAAAGCCTCATTGAGACCACACAGCGAAACCAAACGCTATACGTCTAGTCACCGTCAATGCAGCCAAAATAGTTTCTTGTTTCAAAACAGATTGTTCTACCGGAGCAAGGGCGCTAAGAATATTATTTGTCAAAGCATGGGCTTTTTGCCATACCAAAATATCAGTAACATCTTTTATAATCATCTTAAAATAAGTAAGAAATAAATTCCTTGCACCTTGTTGATCACTAGTATTTATAAATCATTATCCACAAAAAGGGTCTTCGTTCTATATTGTAAAGCTTCTGCAAGACAGGGAACATCGACTTGTTCTTTATTTTCGATATCAGCAATAGTTCTCGCTAATTTTATAATCCTATGAATCACTCTCGGAGAGAGCGATAAATGCTGTGTTGCATGCATCAAAAAGGTTTTACAACTTTCATCCAAAGGAACATATTGCTCTAAGTGCTTAGGTGTCATGTGGGCGTTTGCGTAAATCTGGGTTCCAACAAATCTTTCCTGCTGTCTACGCCATGCGTTCAAAACACGCTCTCTAATTTCTGCAGAACTCTCCTGTACCTGATCTCCCAAAACCGTTTCCAAAGATTCTCTAGGAATCTCCAAAATCACATCAATTCTATCCAACAAAGGGCCAGATAATTTATGTTGGTATCTCTTCACATCCATCAGGGAACATGTACACGGTTTTTCTCTATCTTTATAATATCCACAGACACAAGGATTCATAGCAGCTACAAAAAGCACATTTGCAGGATATTGAATAGTTCCTGAAACTCTCGAAATCGTAATTTGACGATCTTCTAATGGTTGTCTAAGAACATCCAAAACAGCTCTAGGGAACTCAGTCAACTCATCGAAAAAGAGAATTCATTTATGCGCCAAACTCACTTCTCAGGGAGTCAAAGCTGATCATCAACCAACCACAGATACTTTGGAAGCAGTATGATGGACTTGTCTAAATGGTCTTTGGGTAATCAATGGCATATGTTTATCTAATTTACCAACCACAGAATAAATCTGACTTAATTCAAGAATTTCCTCAAACGACAAAGGCGGGAGAATACTTTGAAACGCTTTGATTAAAAACGTTTTTCCACTTCCCGGAGCCCCAACCAACAAAACATTATGTGACCCAGCTGCTGCCAATGCCAAGGCTCTCTTGGGAAGCAAGTGTCCTTTAATATGAGCAAAATCTACATCATAGCTACAAGCTTGTTCTTCTATAATATGATCCAAAGAACGAACTTGCACATGCTCAGATAAGGATTTTCCTTCGAGAAAAAGTGCAACTAACTGAGCAAAATCTTTGAGTGAATATAAGACAATTCAAGGGACATATTCGAGTTCATACAAATTATCTTCTGGCACAAAAAAATGTGTATAACCTTCTTTTAAAGCCGAAATAACACAAGGCAAAAGTCATGTCACAGGTTTTACTCTGCCATCCAATCACAGCTCTCCAAAAAACAAACTTTTCCCAAAATCCACACCTCAGATGATCGCTTCATCAAAAATCACCAACAACAAAGCAACTGCCATAGGCACATCAAATCTGGTCCCCACTTTTTTTAAGTCAGAAGGTGCTAGATTAAGAATAAATTTTTTGGCTGGCATACTAATTCACAGGTTTCTAAATGTCGCCCTAATTCTCTCTTTTGCTTCTTTAATTGCAGCATCTGGAAGTCAAATAATTTCTATTGAAGGAAGTGAATTATTACTATCGGCTTCGACCAAAATCTCAAATCCCTGTAATCAGAGATGAGTATATGTCTTAATTTTTTGAATCATCAGAGATGATATAGATTCTAAAAAATCTTGTTTTCATGAAAACACAAAGAATCTACTCAATTCAAAAAAGAAAAAAATTGACAGAAAAAGAAAAAAGACATCCCAATTAGGATGCCTGATTTTCTAAATATTTAGCATAAAAATAAGAATTGTCTTTTTTTAATCACTCTCCATAGCGTTTACATATTTGACTCCATAAAATAATAAAACACCCTCAAAACCTAAATATAACAATGTTAAGAAAAAGACTAATTCTCCAGGAATTGGAGCTTGAAGAAGCAAAAGAACATTAAATACAAACGCCAAAGCTCAAACTACCAACCAATATCGATAATCCAAACGAGTCAAAATACCAGAAGAGACGCGTTCCATATAAAAAAGGAAAACACTCGTGAATATATTCCAAATAATAGTCCAAAAAACCACAGGTCCAACAGCGGATCCAAAATAAGAGAAGAAGCTTACATATACTGCAAAATGGACAATCAAAAACAAAAATAGATTTTGAATACCATGTGTTGTAGTAAATTTTTTAAGTAAAACTGTATTCGCAACAAACAAAAAAATAACCACCCAATACAAAAGTTGGGTAATCTCTGAAATTGAAGACCAATGTCACACAAAAAATCACAAAAGCGCAATAACCAAAGCTATATTAAGAAATTCTAAACACCTTACAAAAGATTTAGGCATTTGATGTAAAAAAGCTGATGTTTGAGCCAAAAATAACGATGAAAAAACTTTTTTTGTTGTCAATCTCTCTCAAGCCAAAATACGCCTAACAGAAACTTGTTTTTGTTCAACAGGTCTTTGTTTATAAAACCACCATAAAGCACCATATAAAGCTCAAAGCAAACATCAAGCCACAACTAAAGAACTAACAAAATCAGGTATATATATCAATACAAACAACAATAACCATACACACACAGAAACCAAAAAATGATAGGCTAATGCTATAGTTTGAGGAAACCACAAACGAACGACAAACAAAGCAAATGTAAATAAGCCAAGATGAAAAGCACTTAATAAAAACAAAAATGAAAAATATTGAATAAAGTTACAAAAAAACAATCAATAAAAAGCAAACAAACCAAAACTAAGTCGATATCAAAAAGAAAAAATCTGTTTACCATCATCGTACGACAAGATCAATGAAATTATCCACAAAATGAAATTAAACAATAGAATAATCAAAAAAATATGTGGCACAGCAAGACCTAAATATGAAGCAAGTCCTCATAAAGCACAAAGAATAGCTCACCATGCAAAAAATAATGGATAACGAAATATTTGATGAGAAAATAATCATGAAAAACGCAAAGATGGAGAAGAAGAAAACAAAAACAAGAAAAAAAACAAAGGCACAAAGGTCAAATACCAAAGACCAATACTATAAAAAAATGTAAATAAGGAGACAAAGACTAAAGAAGCAAAAAACAAAAACATTTCATCCCAGAAAAACTAAAAGAAACCTATTTAAGGGCAAAACTATGTTCAAGTATGGGCAAAGAAATATAATAGAGTACAATAACAAGTCCCAAAAGAAATAATAAGAAAGAAAGAGATTCTTTTCTTCTAAACAAAGAACTCAAAAATAATAAAAGAGCAAACCAACCTAAACTCAAAAAAGAATAATACAAAGAAGTTAAATCTGAAGACAAAGAAAATATTTGATTAAAAAAAAGTACTCATGACAAAAAGACCAATACTAATACCAACAACAAAAGAACAACATCAAAGGCTGAATATACAAAAAGTCGCAAAGGAGAAAATAAATGGAAAAAATCTTTTTTAAGAAATAATGCATATGGTAAAATAGACAAAGAAACATAATCTTTTCTCCATCACAAAACAGTACCTCCAAAAGAACCATGATATCTAACCTCTTCTAATGTTTCTACTTGTTTTTCTAAATCAAAGGTCGAGACGGTTGTTCCCAAAAAGATAGATGCTCAATCTTCTTCAATAGATCAATAATAAGCATCTTCAAGTGAATATAAGAAAACAAAAAGATCTTGCATCAACGTATTAATTTTCTCATAATTAGAACCCATTCTTTGTTTTTTTAGCTCATTTAATTGTCAATCAATCCATTTTTGATCTTTAATAGGAATATGTATTTTTTTATCTTGAACAAGTTTATTAATTTTATCAAGCACCCAAGTAATAGAAATTTTTGCTCTTTTTAACAAATGATCTTCGGAAAATTTATCTTTTTTTTCATCTTCTTCTTTTTTAATTTTTAAGAGACGTTTCTTTTCTTGTTGTTCAAGGTAAGAGGTTTTAGCAAAAGTTATAATTCTCGCCGTCTGTTCTTCAGTTAGTTTATCCAAAAAAGAGTTTGCATCGATAACCTCCATTCCACAATAAATAAAAAACAGACAAAGATCTTTTAAATTAAAACTCGTAGAAGATACTATTTCATAAGGTTTTCATTCATATAAAACCTTAACATAAAAAGGACCAAAATCTATTTTTTCATGATCGTATCTTGCAATAGAAAGCAAAATCATACCAGATGATTTCATCAAAGACCTTCAAAGCTCTTCAGAATCCACATCTAACAGAAAAAGATATGTATTTGTTACATCATTATCTTGTTTTATGGCATTTACAACAAAAGTCATCCCAAAAAATGCAGTAACTAAAAGGCATTACTAATCCAAGTGTATGTTTTATATTGAAAAATTAAAAAAAATCAATATATAGGAGTACAAAATACAACCAAAAGCAGATTTTTATTCTTTGACAAATCGTGTATGGAACAAATTGTTTGAAATTCTTTATTGGATAAGTATTTTGACGAACACACAATGTCGCTCCACCTCAAAGAAAATAGCCGTATATTACAAAAAAAATGAGCTCCAGGAAATCGACAACCAGTTCTTAGTGATGAAGTTATGTCCAAACAAGAACTCACAGCATTAATTGATAGTATCTATGCTGAAATGACAACTAGAGACGATGCGGTCTTAGAAATAGATAGAAAACTTTCTAAAGTACTCCAAGTAGGGCCATATAGAATTGTTATTGTTCACCCACCACTATCTGATGGATTAGAAATGACGGTGGTTAAACCAACCATGAAACTCAAAATAGAAGATTATAAACTTTCAGATGAAACATTTGATCTTCTCAAAAATAAATCAAAAGGAATTCTCATTTCAGGTGCTCCGGGATCTGGAAAAACAACCTTCGCACAAGCGCTCATCTGAGTCTATCACGAAGAACATAAAATTATCAAAACACTCGAATCACCTCGTGATCTTCAATTACCAGATGATATCGTACAATATAGTTTCACCTACGGAACTCATGATGAAGTAAGAGACATTCTTCTTCTTTCTAGACCAGATTACACCGTATATGATGAAGTAAGAAATAAGTCTGATTTTGAATTATATAAAGATCTTAGACTCACTGGTATCGGTCTAGTCGGAGTAATCCACGCAACTAAGCCAATCGACAGTATCCAAAGGTTTTTGGGAAGTATAGAAATGGGGATTATTCCACAAGTTATCGATACAGTTATCTATATTGATAAAGGGCAAATTGGAGAAATTTACCAACTTCAATTGACCGTTAAAGTACCAGAAGGAATGCAATCAGAAGAACTTGCACGTCCATGTATTGTGGTCACGAGTTTCTTGACGAAGACGGTCGAATACGAAATCTATACATTTGGAGAACAAATTGTAGTAATGCCTCTTGATAAAGCACATTGAGGACCAGCAGGAACTGAAGGAAGAAAATCCACACCAAAAGAAAATCTTTGAGAATATGCCAAACACGCTATTCACCAAAAATTAGAAAAAATAATTCCTTGTGATTTTCTTATCAAAGTCAAAGGAACAAGTGTAGATCTCTATATTCCAGAAAGCTACAAAGGTCGTATTATTTGAAAAGGTTGATCAGCAATCAATGATTTAGAAAAGACTATTGGCTTAGATATTAATGTAAAATCATTTGATGATCTACCTCTTTTGGAGGCAAAAGTTGATATTAGTGAAGCTAGAAATGGTCTTAATATAGC
Source organism: Candidatus Absconditabacteria bacterium (assembly GCA_037130715.1). Taxonomy (GTDB): domain Bacteria; phylum Patescibacteriota; class Gracilibacteria; order Absconditabacterales; family Absconditicoccaceae; genus UBA5124. Next base: position 975 of record JBAXSM010000034.1, on the reverse strand, counting down.
ATTTCCTCAACAATATGAACAAAAAACAATGCACTTACTTATTGGTGAAGATATTATTGATGTATTGACTGACAGAAATGCGGTGACACTAGTACATGATAAACCATTACTCAAAGCAATCCAAAAAAGAGGATTTGTTATTATAGATACAGATAAATTATAGCATCAAATTTTATTCTTTTCAGACAATAGAATGACAAATTTCCATTTTGCCAAAATCATTGCTGGTGTATGACCAACATTGGCGAAAGAAACAGTTCTTTCAAAAATAATAAATATGGTTGATATTTTCAAAATCTCACTTGGTTGAGGTTTTGATGATAATAACAAAAAATATATCGACACACTCATGAAACTAGACAACAGCAAAACAATAATGTTGGAAACTAGAGGAAATGATGTAAGAATAAAAAATATTCTCGATATCACACTCAAAGAAAAACAAGAAATTGAAATTGAATTTTCAGAATATGCACAAGAAAACAACCAAAGAATTTTTATTGATGCTAGTTTTGTGGGTGAATTAGAAAAAGGACAAATTATACAGTTTGAGCAAAGCTGAGTCCAAATTAAGGTAAAATCTACCAAAGAAGATATTGCGATCACTGAAGTAATTAGCGGTGGAACAATTATGCAACATGATAGAATTATTTTTGTTAATTATACTGTACCAACACCTTTTTTCACAGAAAGAGACAAAAAAGATATTCTATGGGGACTTGCATATGGAATTCATATTATTGCTGCTGCTCAAGTAAGAACAAAAAATGATCTTTTTGAACTCAAAGAATTTATGGCATCTCAAAATGCAGAAAAAATCAAGATTTTTGCAAAAATTGAAAATGAAGAAGCTAAAACAAATTTTGCAGAGATTTTAGAGGTTGCTGATGGAATTATTTTAGTCAAAGAGAAACATAATGAAAAGGATCTCAATGAATCTGAAATAATCACTGCATGTAAAAACACAGGGAAACC
>JBAXSM010000033.1:0-11550 GCA_037130715.1 Candidatus Absconditabacteria bacterium | reverse complement strand
CATCCAATAAAATTTCGTTTCACTTATTTTATTGGCGGTTCAGTAAAATCCAGCTCGAACAATTCATAAAGAACCAAAATCATTGACTACTTTTTCAAAACTTTTATTGAAATTATCTACTATAATGAGTTACTATATAATATTTTTTTGTACTAGGATCCAGACTTATTCATACGCCTATTTTTGTAAAGTTTTTACTCGTAATTGCTCTATAGTGAGCACCATTGTATGATTCTTCATTCATAAATCTTGTGAATGTTTTTAATATTTGTTTTTTAAGTTCTTCGGTAAGATTTTTTGTCTTATAACTATATAAACCTCGTCATATATTTTCTGAAAATTCTGTTCCCTCTCAATTAAATACAATACCTAGGTTAGCAAACCATTTCTTCATAGATGTATAATTACTTCGGTTGTTATCAGATTTTTCTCTTTTGTGGAAATTAATAAGTCTCTTTTCTTCGTTTACTGTATCTGCTCGTATATACGCAGACATTTCTAGATTTTTGTCATACACAAATGGATATAGTCATTTCTCAATTCTTTCTGTATTATGTAGGTTAAGCCAGTAGTCTACAACATCATCTCGATCTGTATTAGCTAATATTTCGTATTCAGTTTCATTTCCTGTTGAAATAATAATTGGTGATGTGTTTGTTGTTCATTTTTGTTTTTCTCTTATTTCAGCTTCTTTATTTTTTATATATTCTAGGAGCGTATCTCTAGATTCATCATCTGTATCTATTTTAGAGATTATTTGTTCATATTTCTGTAATTTGATGAGTTGTTGATTGAGTGGTAATGTGGGTATGACTTTGACAATATCAGCAACTACTGTTTCTATTGGTGTAAAATCTTCATCAGCATAACTTGTATATCAATACAGAAGTGTTGATACCATTGCTACACATAGCAGAATCTTTTTCATGTATTTAGTAAATAGTAAATGATTTCTGTCGCTTAGTATAGTATTTTGAAAAGTGATTGCAAGAAAATTGAATAAAAAATAAATCTTGTTGCATTTTGTGGGTATTTAATTATTTGTTAGATATTGTTTTTAATTCTTGTTGAGATTGCTATGCTCCAATATGTCATAGATGCAATTCGTACTTATCTTGCTCAATGATGGCATATGTCTCCTGTAGTATTAATTTTTTTTGTAGCAGTTTGTATTCAACTTACCAAGGTACTTATAGATGTTATTAGATACAAAAAACTGTATTGGGAAACATTAGTTTCTTCTGGAGGTTTTCCTTCTTTTCATACTTGACTTTCTAGTAGTGTAGTGATGTTTGTTCTCTTGGAGTATGGGTTTGATAGTATTTATTTTGCGATTGCCTTTTCATTTGGATTGCTGTTTGCGTATGATGCCATGAATCTCAGATATGAAGCATGACAACATGCAAGATATATCAATACTATGAGGAACGAACTTCAAAATGTCTTAAATAAAGAAGCGCCTAAAACACAATTGAAAGAAAGAATTTGACATACTCCTTTTGAAGTATTTGGAGGATTAGCATTTGGCTCTCTAGCGACCTTTGTATTGTATTATTTTTTCTATATTCAACACTAATTTTCTTTATCTTTTCGTTGTTGTGGTGCTATGTTGATGCCTGTGCAAAAAAAATTCAGTAAACCCACAAGGACTGGATTTGGACGTACTCGTCCTTCTAAGAATTTATCATCTCTGACGCGTGGAATTTCTTTTCGTGCACTACTCATTGTTTTTTCTGTTTTCTTATTTTCTTACGGTGTCTTCTTACTCTTCAAATATACCTTGTTTGTCCCCGAATATACAATTACTAAGATAGATTACAGTCTCACAAATGTAGAAACATATGATGATCCTTATTTTTATAAGATGATCTCTACACTTATCAAAGGTGAAAATTATCGTGTTGTACAGTGGAATGAAAGTTCTGTTTTACAACAATTACAAGCCAAATATCCTTTTGTAGAAAGTTTTACCGTGACCTATAAATGACCAAATAGAGTCTTTGTCAGAGTGAGTTTCGATGAACCAAGGCTTATTGTGTTTCAATGAAATTTAAGATATGCTGTCTATGATCATAGTTTTTTTCAACTTTTTAGTGGCAATAGATTGTGATCAGGGGCTCTACGTATTGAGCTTTTCCCATGATTGATGCCTTCTCTTTCAACAGGATCTATTATTTCAGGAGCTATTCATTCTGGCGCTGTGGTAACTGGTGTCTCACTTCCCGCACAACGTCCTGTTCCATGATCATTGACTGGTTTATTTTTTCAGGAATCCTTTGATCATTTTGTAAATAATTTACAGATTATTTATGATGCATTTCCGAATGCTAAATATTATCAATATCTTGTAGGTGGACAAAGAATTGTAGTCTGACTGCCAAATGATCGTCAGGTATATATTAATCTTCCTGTAGATATTAGTTTACAACTTCAAAATTATCTGTATTTGAAACAATATTATGCTGATTTTTCAAAACTTAAAGAAATAGATTTGTGAAGTATTGAAATGGATAAGGTAATTGTTAGAAAATAGGTACATAAAAGCTTCAAGCTTAATGTTTAATGCTTTAAACTATAATGATGATGTAATGGATTATAAAAAAAACTTTCCAATATTCAAAAATAATCCATGAATGGTATTTCTCGATAATGGAGCGAGTTCACAAAAACCTCAATCTGTCATTGATGGGGTTTCAGATTTTGTGGCTAATGATTATGCAAATATTCATAGAGGACAATATGAGCTTTCTGAGAGATCTGAGCATGCCTATGAACAAAGCAAAGAAGCAGTAGCTCGTTTATTGCATTGTAAAGCTACTGAGGTGATTTATACCTACAATTCTACTCATGGGATTAATCTTTTGGCTGGGACTTTGGTAAGATCTAAAATTTTGCAAGCAGGAGATGTTGTGTTGCTTAGTATTTGGGAACATCATGCTAATGTTTTGCCATGGCAAATTTTGGCTGAACAATTTGGATTTGAAGTAAGATTTTTTGATATCAATGATGATTATACGATTGATTGGAATGATTTTGATGAAAAATATGATGAACGTGTAAAAGTGGTTTCCTGTAGTCATGTCTCTAATGTAACTGGTCAGATATACGATATGAAAGCTATTAAATCAAAATTGCGTGATGATACATTTTTTATGATTGATGGCTCTCAATCAGTTCCTCATTTTGCAGTAAACGTAAGTGATATTGATTGTGATGCATTGGTATTCACAGGACATAAAATGATGGCCTATACTGGTATCTGAGTTGCCTATCTCAAGAAAGATCGAATCAAAAAACTTTCTCCGATGATGGCAGGCGGAGGAACTGTTTCAGATGTTAGTATTTCTACTCATACCTTGACTTTTGGTACAAGCAAATTTGAAGCGGGGACACCAAATATTATTTGAGCAGTGAGTTTACTCAAAGCAATTCAATATATTGAATCTATTGGCTGAATAGACCAGGTTCGATTGCATGAAAAAAAACTTGTAGAAGCATCTCTCAAGCGTTTCAAGCAACTCGCTGGTAGAGTAACCTTGATTGGTTCATTTGATGGAAAGCAGAGGATTGGTGTATTTTCTTTTGTAATCAATAAAGAAGCAAATTTTAATACTATTTGAGAGGCTTTTGCTGCTGAGAATATTGCTATTCGTTGCGGTGGTCACTGTGCATATCCATTGCATAAGCAACTGGGGTTGTGAGGGACATGTAGAATGAGTACGTATGTGTATAATGATGAGCAGGATTTGGAGAGATTCTTTGGGTTTTTAGAGAATATAACTTAGTAATCCATAAAAATATAATTTGTCAACTAAAAATCTGGCTCTTATGGTCGGATTTTTTCCTTTTCATGTGGGTTTGGAGTATAATAGAAGTATAGTTTATCTTCTATCTTACATTATGGCAAAACCAGCATCATTAGAGAAACCTATAATTGAAAATAAACCTGAGCAAGAGCTTCAAACTAATCTTGATACCTACAAGAAGAATATTCAGGAAATCAAAACTTCTGTTGAACAAATCAAACAACAGAAAGATGCTATTGAAAAAGATAAGACAACTCTTGCGAAAGAGGTCCTTGATCAAAAGCAAAAAGAAATTGATGATAAGAAAAAAGAGATAGAAGCCAAGAAAGTTGAAACACTTGCGCTAATTAACAAAATTAAAATTGATACAAAACTTGCGAATCTTGATAAACAAGTGACTCAAGATATTGCTGCCGATGAAAAATACCTAACTGATCTTGATGTAAATTCAACATCTTTTTGGGAAAAAATAAAGCTTGCTTCTAGTAATGTTTGGGCGTGGACTAAAGAGAATCCTAAAACAGCAGTTGCTGTTTCTTTGTGAACAATCCTTGCTGTTCGATGAATTTCAAAATTATTTAAGAAAAAAGATAAAAGCGAAAAAAAAGAATCTGATAACAAAGAAGAAAAGACTTCATGGTGGAAGAAAGCATTGACTTGGACTGGTGTAGCTGTTGGATGAACATGGCTTGGAAGAGGATTGTTGACTGGGAAATGGGACTTTTTTGGATGGCATCCATTTTCTAGTGATAAAGATAAAAAAGATGGACCAGAAACTACTCCTGGAGCTAATGTAGAATCTAGTGCCAAAGCGTATGAACAATTAGATGATTCCAATAAAGCTGTTTATGAAGAAATAGCATCCAATATTAATCAATATTACGGTAATGCTATGAATGATCAGGCTGGAGTTTCTGGTGTTGAAGAAATGCTTTGAGATTCTGAATTTGAAACTCAAAATGGTAAAAAAATAGCTGGATTGGTACCATTTATTTTGAAAAATAGATATGAAAATATCTGAGCAATGATAAAGGAAAGAGCTTTCTATTATGAAATCCTTGGTACGGAATGACATATTGTTTGGGATAAAATGAAAAACTGGACAGTGGATTGATTAAAAACCTTTTTGATGCCTATTGCAGGAATGCTTGATGCTGCTACTATGAAAATATTAAATGCAGCTACTAAAACTGATGAAATTCTTACTGCATTAAAAGCAGATCCAAAAGCAGAATCTGTCATGAGAACAGTGTTTAGAAAATCATTATCTGTGATTTCTTATTTTGAAAGTAGAAAAAGAAAATTAGATTATCAAGTGGCTAGTGAATATCTTAGTACCAAAAATGAAGATGGTTTCACTACATTGAGTGATGAGGATAAACAAGAGAAAATAGCTGATATGCTTAGTGATGATGAATGGTATGCTAAAAATATTCAATCGAAAATTGAGGAATTTACCAACAAAAATATACTTGACTCAGTTGCCTATATGAAATCCAAAAATATTTTGGATGGAGAGATAGATCCATTGATTTCTAAAGCTGTTTGAAAAGTAGAAAAAAGAAGAAAAGATATTCTTGGAATAGAAGATGCGGATGATGAATCCAAGATACAACTTTTAAAATCTGAACTTAAAGAGGGAAAACTTAGCGCCAAAGGCAAAGAAAAACTACAAGACCTATGTAATACCTTTGAATCAGATATTGATAATTTTGGAAGAAAATCTTGGTATAATCAGTATTTGCCTTTGCTTGAAATGGTTAATATTAGTCAAGATACCTTACAAAAGATGCAATCAACGTGAGATTATGATGGAATTGTAAAGAGTTATAAGGATGCAATTCTCTCTATTCTCAAAAAATCTGACCAATGAACACTTACTACTTGAGATTTAGATGATCTCGAATTTCAAATAAATGATTATTATAAATTCCAAAAATCTTTGGTAACGACTCAATTGAATTTAAGTGAAGCGAGAGATCAAAATCGAGATCCAGTTGCTAGATATACAGCAACTTTTATGAAGGCAGGAGAAACTTGTATCAGAGGATTTCAACTTGTATGTAAAGATTGAATTTGAAATAAACTATCATGAGCATGATTTATTGCTTGAGGTGTTGTTACTCTAGATTTATTGACATGAACATTGATTACTAAAAAATTATCTCCAGCCAGATTTATTGGTAAACATATATTACGACCTGTTACAAAGTGAACGTTTAAATTGACGGCTATGTGAGTTGAAAAACTTACAGGGAAAGTGCTTAGAGCTCGTTTGCCATATGGATTATGAGCTCATTGGTATGATGAGCATTCACTTAGAGTGGCTGTGTGCCGTGGAGAAATTGACTTAGAACGTGCTGCAAAAGTTGCTAATAAAAAGGCATGGACTATAGCTGAAAATGCCAATTCTAAAACTATTGTCTCATGAGAGGATTTATTGGAACGTATATTCCCATGAAAAACTAAGTGAGAGTATAAAGAAATTACACAACTTATAAAAAAATATAAAGGGAATTGAAATATTTATGAAGATATTTTCAAAGGTACGTATGATAATAGAAAATTTTATAAACCTAAAGATTGGTTTAAATTGGATTCATCTAAGATGAAATTTTCTATTAATGATATTAATTTAAATAAATTGAAGGCTCTTGATGTCCGTATTGAATCATTTACTAATCCAACGGAGAAAAAAATATTTCAATCTATGATGAGATATAGTAAAGATCTAGATCAAGCTGAAAATCTTGCAGCTATGTCTATAGAGCCACAATATTTAAAACTTTTTACACAAGGAGGTGATCAAGTTATTTCTGCTGAGAAATTTGGAAAATATTTAGCTAAGTATTCTGGAAAAATAGATGCCAACGAAATGAAGGCGTTCCAAAAATTTATTCTTGAAGCCAAGAATTCAGGTAAAATATGAAAAAATTCAGAATTATTTATTCGTAATGGATTGAGGAATTTTGAAAAATTAAAAGAAGCTAAATTTGCTACATCTGAAATTGAAACTATTGGTTTAAATGCTTCTAAGTGGACAAGACTTTCAGATGCAACCAAAGCTCATACTACCAAAATGATTGCTCAATTGGAAACAATGACTAAGAACACCAGACTCAAACCATTTTGGAAATGAATGAATAAACAAATTATTGCATTAAAAGACTATGCTCCAACGATTACTCCAGACGGATTAAAAGCTATGAAAGATATGTCTTGGTTAGATAATGTTACAGGATTTAGTAAACTTAGTTCAGAGGGTATTCAAACTATGAGTAAAATTAGTTATCTTTTGAGAGATGTTGATAAATGAGCCACTCTTCTTAAATCGCTTCAAGGTGCGAGTACACTTAGTAGTGTAAAATCTATTTTGTCTACAGCATGAGTTGATATTGCGAAAATAGATGACGCTATTCTTTCAAAGATAGCTGCTACCAAATCCGCATCTAAGATTACAGACATTGTGAATTATGGTGCTGAATTTAAGGCGATTAGTGGATTTAAAAAATTAGTCTCTAATCCAGCTATGAAATATGCTGGTAAAGTATTGTGAAGATGATTAGTTGTCGCTGACTTTGCTATGGTAGGATATGATTTCTATACCTGATTAGAAGAATCACAACGTATCAAACAAACCAATATGGATAGAGGAGAATGGAGAGAAGATCAAGCATATTATGATGTAGTTACTTGATGATTAGGTGCTGTAGCTGGTGCGTGTATGTTTATTCCTTGAGCTGGTTGGATTGCTGGTGGTGCATTGGTTGCCTTTATGGGAGCCAAAGAAGTTGGAGATAAATATTATCAAGATATAGCTAAATTTAAACAAAATTATGCTGACTTTAGCAAAAAAGAATTGCCTGCTATCAAGCAAGAGTTGGTATCTATTAATGCTTGGGGACAAGGTCTTGATCATACATGGATTGATAAAATGTCGATGTTTAAGTGAATGTGGTTTGCTCCTACTTTGGGAATATTATGAGCCATTGGTTCAAACTCAGCTGCTGAAAAAGCTAAATGAATATCAGCTACTACTACTGATGCTGTTCGTGCATTATTATATGTTGAAGAATTGCAAAATAATCCTTATGCGACATATGATTTAAATAGTCCTGAAGTTCTCAATGATCCAGAACTTAAAGAAAAGGTAGAAACTGCCAAAAAAGATATTGATGCAATTGTAAAAAAGAGATTTGAATATATCAAACTCAATTATATAGATAAGAAAAAATCTATTGTAGATGTACAATCCCATCAAAATAATACCTGAATTAGTAGCTTAAATGCTTTATTAGAAAATTCAGCTACGTATTATGTTATGAATAAAGATCAATCATATGCAGACAAGAATAATATTTCTTGATATAAGTGATATCTTGAGAAAAACCTCAAAGAGACTAATGCTACTGCTTATACTACATTTGAAAATCTCTTTGCAACACAAAATACTCAGTTATTTTTATTATATGCTCAACTACCTTATTATAAACAACAATTACTCCAAAATCCTAGTGGAGATCCTCAAGATGAACTGCTTCTTAAAAACTGTGAATATTTTGAAAAATACATCACATATAAGATGCTTTGAAAATCTCTATCTAGTTGGCCTAAGATTGATTTTGATCCTAAAACAATTGATTATACTCCAATTAATGATTTGTTATCTAATTTTGTTCTTTCTCCTACCGTTATTGGTGCTAATGAAATCACTGAAAGAGCTGAACTTCTTACAGATCAACAAGTACTAGCGAGATACGATGTCTCTCTCAATCTAGGACAAAATATGTTATATGATATTGCTAAATCACTTAATTATACGTGAAAAAATGATATTTCTATTCTTAAAAAATTCTTTAATGAATGAGCTAAAACAGTTCATGGAATATACTGTACAGTAGATGGTCAATGGAGAATCAATGAAAACAATGGTCTCGATAATGATTTTGCCAAAGATAATGAATTGAATTCTCTTGAAAAAATGACCTATTTCCAAGAAAAATTGATTGATGCTAGTGATAGCGCATTTACTGGGAAAATGATTGAAGAATCTGCTTCAACTAATAAAGAACTAGCTAAAAAATTTGCAGAAATAGCTACTACGCATGTTACTTTAAGAAAAAATCAATCTTGAGTTAAAACGGAAATAAGAAATTATTTGTTAACTCATGGAAATGACAAAGCGTATATTAAGATTCCATTAGATATGATGATTAAGTGAACTAAGGCAGGTATTTCAGGACTTGCATCATGTGTGTATAGGATAGAAAAGTGAACATTGCTGTATAAAACAACATTGCCTGGTGTCAAATCGTCTTTATAATTCTATGTAATTTATCTTCTATTCCTTTCGTATGTCTACAGAAACACCACATCAATTAGAATCAGATAGTCAAGAGACAGATGCTCTTGATGATTTGAGAAATAAAATAGCTGACAAAGCTTTAGCTTCTCTAGATAGTAAAAAAGATTGAGTAATAGGTCTTGCCTCAACAGCAGGAATCTCTCTTAATCCTGCTCAACAAAAAGCAAAGGAATATATTCTTTCTCAAGATAAGAAGAAAGGTATCTTTGATAGATTGACTGATAATATCAAACATGCTTTGATTACTAAAGTTTCCAAAGATGCTAATCTCAACCTTGAATATGATCCCAAAAAATTAGAAGCTATCAAAGAAGCTCTGAAAAAAGCAAATACACAAGAAAAATTAGAAGCATTAGAAAAACAAATAGATCTATGAAAAGATCCTATAGAACTTACTTCTTCACCAGTTCCTACGACAGAGCTTCCTGTAGCTGCAGTGGCTCCATTGTCCACTACGTCATCTGTGGAACATTCAAATGAATCAGGTAAAAGAGGGGAGGTCCTTACTAAATTGAATGAAGTAGTAGCGTATGACAAAACACACCCAATTAAATATTCTTGGTGAGGTAGAAATAATGTTCAGAGTTGATTAGATTGTTCTTGATTGCTTATTTATACTATGCATCAAGCTGGTTTGCAGAGTCCTGGTTGAGATTCAAGGGATATATTCCAACATGTCTCTACTGAGAAAGTTCCTGTTGTTTCAGATTGAACATCATCTACGTTATCTTCTATCAAGCCTGGTGATGCTATCTTCTGGAATGCGACAAATGAAAAATATAATTGGAAAACATGAAAAATTCCTACTATAAAAAAAGGAGATGTTGATTATCGTATCCATCATATCTGTTTTGTTAAGGAAGTTTCTTCTGATGGTAAAATTACCATTGTGGAATCTAGTGGTTCACAATGAGTCGTCGAAAGACAAATTGATCCTAATCATGAATTAACTGCAACCAAACATAAATCTGAATTATATGTTGGACATATTGATTATGATGGTTTACTTGCTTATAACGCTAAGCCTGATGAACAGTTACTAGCGGCAGCGTAAATTAAAAATCTTTGATCACTTTTTTGACGAGGCCAATAACCTTGGTTTCGTCATATTTGCTTACTTCCATCTTGTCAAAAAATCTATTCACAGACTCCAAAAATCGTTTCTCATCTTGTTTAACGATTTTTTTTAGTTTTGGAAGATCGTTGTGTTCAATGAGGACGTAATCATTGATGTCATAAGCGTCTTGTTGTTGGACCAAAACGAGATCTCCGTCCTGAATTTTTGGTTCCATGCTGTTTCCCTTGGCTCTTACAAAAAAACAATGTGTAGGATCTTTTATACCCAACATCACCGGGGTTACAGGAATTCTTTCTTGAGTGTATTCATCGATAATCTTTTTCCCTTGGTTACCACATTGAGCAAATCCGTAGATAGGGAGTTGAATAACATCATTTCGTTTATCCAATACACTTTCTCTAATCAAATGATATCCATTGTCATCCTTTGTGAAATATCACTTGAGGACTAATTGATTTAGTTTGTTTAAAACGGTTTGTGGATGACTTACTCAAATTGCACTCGCAATTTCTCTGAGTGTGATACCTTCATTGGCAGTATTTTTTTTGAAAAATGAAATCAAAGCCTTTTGAATATCATCCAATGTTTGTTTTTTGAGCATCTGTTTCAATTACCAATTAAAAGTTGTGTGTCATTTCCGCTTTGTCTGTTGCGGCGGAAATCTAATTTTAGAGCTAGATCCCCGCCCCAATTTCATTAAGCGGGGATGACATTCTTATCTTTATTAATTACCTTATACTGATTTTTTTGACAAAATCAAATCTTTTTTGACAAAATCTTTGTAATTTTTGACAAACATTGAAAAGCCAGGTATGAACTATGTAAAAATCTCTTGATTTTTTGACAAGAAAGATTATTCTCTCATCGTTATCAATGTTGAAGGATATATTTCTTTGACAGATACATATGTTTTATACACTATCTTATATACACGATGACTACATTGTCGCCGGTACCGAGGCGGGAAGCAAGCTGACCAAGGCGCAGGAACTGGGTGTTGCCGTGCTGGACGAAGCGGCTCTGCTGGAGATGCTGAAGTGAGCGTGGCATCTAGCGGCACGCGTCAAACGGGTTGCGCAAAGCGCGCCACGAAGGACTTTCCATGACGGTACGTGAGATTCTCAAAATGGGCGATGCCCGCCTGTTGCGCATGGCCCAGCCCGTGACGGATTTCGATAGCGACGAACTGCACCTGCTGATCACCGACATGCTGGACACCATGCGCGCCGCCAATGGCGCCGGATTGGCTGCACCACAAATTGGTGTGGATTTGCAACTGGTGATCTTTGGCAGCTTTGAGC
>JBAXSM010000032.1:0-12421 GCA_037130715.1 Candidatus Absconditabacteria bacterium | reverse complement strand
GTAGTCGTATTCTTAATACCATTTCCATTATAAAGAATAATTCAAACATTCCCTCTTGTGGAGACAAGTTTCTGGCTATTCATAGAGACATTGCGAAGTAGCTTTAGTTCATTAGCTTTTTTATAATAATTATCAGATCGACGACTGATTCCCGTTTCATTTTGTGAGCCAACAAGAAGTCTGATTAAAACGGCGATAGATTGTTCATTGGTGAGTTGGTTTTGTGGATTGAATTTCCCTTTACCTCATTGGAAAAGTCATAATTTACAAGATTCGACGACAACTTTTTTGAGGTCAGACCAAGATTGATTAATATCCAAAAATGTACATTGAGCATCGGTCTTTATATACCCAGTTTTTCAAAGAATCTTTGCAAAATTTACAAAAAATTTAGCAGCCTCATCTCTCCTTAATCACTTATCTGCCTTGAAATCAGCTGTAGTGGTACTCACCGTAAGCCCATTTGTATGCATCCATTGTACTGCATCATCCGTAGTATTTGCAGAGGCAAAGGTCATGAATCAAGATAAGAGGATTGCTAACGCAAAAAACTTCTTCATGTAGGTCTGGAAATATAAAAATTTATAGGTTTTGTTTTTAGCAACATTTACAATCTCCATCATCTTCGCATTTCCCGCTTCCACAACATTCGTGATCATCGTGGTGATGATGATGTCCGTGATCATGACCTTCATGAGCTTCTTTTTGCATATATGCAAGTGAATCGAAAAATCCACCAATCATAGCTTCCATAATAAGGTCATTACTTACTTCTTCACCGTCTCCTTCGTAAAGTTTGCTAACTTCTGCCTTTAATCTTTCAAATTCTGCAGCTGTTTTTGCTGAAATTTCAATTTGTACCATAATATATAGTGTAAATAATAAAAAACAATCGTGTCATCTCCGCTTTGCCAGTTGCGGCGGAGATCCAATAGAGAATTAGGTAGATTCCCGCCGCAGCTTCGCAACAAAGCGGGAATGACATAGAAACCTAAAAACTCTTTGCGAATCTAAGATCTCCATTTGTGAAATATCTAATATCCTTGATTCCATATCTTACCGCAGCCAATCTGCTCAATCCAATACCAAACGCAAATCCACTATATACATTTCCATCTACGTCAGCCAATTCCAATACTCTTGGGTGAATCATACCGGCTCCCAAAATTTCCATCCACTTAGACATATAAGTTTTTCCAGTAGCTTGATCAAGGATTTCATATCTTACGTCAATCTCAAATCCAGGCTCCACAAACGGAAAATACCCTGGTCTCATTCTGGTTTCTACCTTTTTTTGTAGAATAGCAGACAATATAGTAGTGATCAAATGTTTAAAGTGCGCGATAGTGATTCCCTTATCGATAATAATACCTTCTAGTTGGTAAAACATCGTGTCGTGCGTAGCATCCATATTTTCGTACCTATATACTTTACCAGGCATGACTACTTTGAGCGGCACACCGTATTTTTTGATCATATAGTTTTGCATAGATGATGTCTGTGTTCTGAGGATGAGGTTTTCTCCCGTTGCATCTTTGTCGCTAAGATAGATTGTATCTTGCATCTCAGTAGCTGGGTGAGAGAGAGGGATATTTACAGATTCAAAATTTTCAAACTTAGTCACTACCTCAGTTCCATATTCCATAGTGAATCAGAGAGATTTGAAAATTTCTTCAGATTCTCTTCTCACTCTAGAAAGAAGCGAAAGATGTCATCCTTCGAGTTCAGCTGTATCGATACTTGTATCTACAATATCATTCAACAATTGTCATCTGATTGCTTCTTCTACGATGGTAGCTTCTTTTATAGTGTAGGCGTCAGTCAAGCGAACCTTGGCATCAGAAAGTTGTTGTCCAACGACCTTTTTTTGTTCTGGATCAAGACTTCCCATAGTTTTGAATTCTATAGTCAAACTTCCTTGTTTTCCTAAATAGGTATCAAAAAAAGCATTTAATTGATCGATAGTAGTCACTTCGGACAATGCATTTAGCGCTTCATCAATTGCAAACATGGATCACTATGTAATGGGTAAAGATTGTCTCCATATGTAGGGATTTTGGGTAAAGATGCAATAGTTTCTTCCGAAACCACTTCCTTATCCCAAAAAATAAACTTGTCAATCTCAAGGAGAGTTAAATTGCTAGATACTTTTGTAAATATAAAAATCCGGTATATACTTAGGTATACATTTACTTTCGCATGTAAACATGGAAAATCTTATAGAAATCAGAGGTCTCACTTGGGGATATCCACAAAGTCCTACATTATTATTTAATCAATACGATCTCAGCCTCGCAAAGGGTGATTTTTGTGTGATTATGGGAAAAGCAGGAACGGGTAAAACAAGTCTTATTAAACTTATCAGTGGAGAAAAGAAATCTCCATCTAAGACGATCTTTTATAAGAGAGATGATATTGCAAAATACGATGCTAAACAACTCCAATTATATAGAAGAAGATTAGGAATCTTGTTTCAAGAAGAGAAACTCATTGACTATATGTCAATCAAAGAAAATATTATCTATCCTTTGGCACTTTATGGGATTGGTGAAACTATTATAGAAAGTAAATACAAGAAAATAAAACAAAAATACCTTTCAGGATTTGATGATGATACGCTTGTGAAGTCATTAAGCTCGGGAGAGAAACAGAAGATAGGTATGGCAAGAGCACTTATTCATGAACCAGATTGTATTTTGGCTGATGAACCTACAGGTAATCTTGATCGGGAAAATACACAACAATTAGCAGATTTGTTGATTGAAGCAAACCAAGAAGGTACAGCAATTCTTTTGATTACCCATGACATCCATTTGGTTAATTACCTCAAGGAAACACATAAAGTCAGAATAGAACTTCTTAAGTAATTGCATTCACGTATCTTTTTATATTTTGTGTTGTTTGTTTCATATGGGAAATACATCAGAATTACTCACATATATATCTCAAGAAGTTGGCCAACTAGATATTGCTTGATATCTCAAGGAAGAAATTTCTTCTTTGTGTAAATATTTGCACGTCTATAAACTAAAAAATATCTGGGACAATATAGAACCACTAAAAGAGTATCTCTATTTTTTAGATGCACATAGTACACAGCAATTACAAGGATTAGATTATATAGAGGCTTCTTATGACGTAGATCCTATGGCTCATGATCTTTCTTATTATCTTTCACAAGAGGGTATTAAGACTATTGGAGAAGCAGAATTTCGTCAAAAATTAGAATCTAATGACGGTCAGCTCAATGGAGCAATGCAGGCAGTGAAATGATTTTTACTCCTTACTGCAGATGAATTCTGTAATGCGACCAAAACGAGAATGTCTATTTCTCGCAGAACTTGGCAGAAACAAGAGAACAAGAACTAATAATACATATATTTCACAAAAAGTTTACGACACAAGTAGACTTTTTTTGTAAAAGCCCTTGATTTCTGTCTACAATTCCATAAAAACTCCCTATCAACCAGAGAAAGTGGGCAATCTAGATGTTAATCAGATATAAGTTCCTACCGAGGTTATGCCATAGACAACAATCTAATTTTTGGTATATACTTCGATCATGGTGATCGATTTTTTTTAATTCTCGAAGCGACTATATTAATGGCTATCACAAAAGACAAAAAAAAGGAGCTTTTGAAAGGATACGTTGCTGAGCTCAAAAATGCTTGAACAACATACGTAATCAATCAAAATGCGATTCCAGTAAATGTTGCTACACAGATTAGAAAAGAAATCAAGACTTCAGATGCAAAAATCAATGTAGTAAGAAAGAGAATCTTTCTTAAAGCTGTTGAAGAAGCTGGATTTGAAGCTGTAGATCTTTCTAATTTGGAAGGTGCCGTAGTTGCTATATTTGCCAAGAGTGAGGATTTTTCTCCACTCAAAGTAATTAGCAAATACAACAAAGAGTTCAAAATCAAGAGTCCTGCTTCATCATTTAACTTCTTAGGAGGTTGGGATGAAACTAAATGGAAGGACGCTGCTTATGTTACAGAATTGGCAAACATTCCATCAAAGGAAGAATTGATTTCCAAATTCTTGTACTTATTGAAGTATCCTATTCAATCTTTCGCTTGTGTTTTGAGTGAAATTGAAAAGAAGTCTGCATAATACTATAGTCTTTTGATGTATTATTGTGTAATTGGTTACCTATCTTGTATATCTATCTTTACTTTATTATATCTATTAGAATGGAATTGACAAAAAACGCACAACAAGTTATGGATCTTGTATCTGAAATGAATCCTGTTGAACTTAACTCATTGGTTAAGGCTTTGGAAGAAAAATTTGGTGTTAGTGCTGCTGCTATGGTAGTTTCTGGTGGAGCTGCTGCTGGAGCTAGTGAAGCTGCTGCTGGTGCTTCAGATTCTGTTAATGTTGAATTAACTGATGCTGGACAACAAAAAATTGCTGTTATTAAGGTTGCTAAAGAAGCTTTCAATCTTGGGCTAAAAGAAGCTAAAGATCTTGTAGAAAAAGCTCCAGTAATTATCAAAGAAAATGCAAAACAAGAAGAAGCTGATGCTCTTAAATCTAAATTTGAGGAAGCAGGAGCTACTGTAAGTTTCAAATAATTTTTCAATTGGCATATCTTTATTTATTAGGCAATCTTAGAGTATGAGCATAACAACAAAAGAAGTCGTTGATGCGCAACTTCATATAGGTACGCTCAAAAGCGAAGCGCATCCTAAGACATCAAAGTATTGGATTGAAGTAGTAAACGGAGTTACAGTAATCAACCCCGAATCTATACTCAGCCAATTGGAAGTTGCTAAAGCAAAAATTCAAAAAGCAAAAGCTGAAGGGAAAGAGATTCTTGTCGTATCTGAAAAGAAAATGTTTGCAGATGAACTAGAAGCAATGTGAGCTAAATTAGGATTTAACTATCTTAATTATAAAGTTCCATCTGGTTTTCTTACAAACTTCGATACTTTGAAAAAAAGAATTGAATCTATGAATTCTATGGAACGTTTCTTGGAAACTGATACATATCATTCACTTACCAAAAAAGAACAATTAGTCTACAATAGAAAACTTAAAAGAGTTTTCAAGATTTACAAAGGAGTTAAGGGTCTTTCTAAAAAACCTGATCTAGTGATCGTGTTTGATGGAATGATGATGGATAATTTTGTAAATGAATTGGAAAAACAAAAGGATGTGGATACTATTTTGATTTGTGGTACAAACTTTTCAAGATGGTGGAAAGAAGATGGTTTAATAATTGCAAATATTAATAGTCACAAAAGTGTGAACTTTATGTTAAACGCAATTTTGTCTTAATCTCTTCATCGTAGATATGGAACAACAACCAATCGATCAAGTGCCTACTATTCAAAATTCATTGCCAATACCACCTCCTATGGAGAGTAGTCTTTTCTATGTACCAAGCAGTATTCAAAAAAAAAGAGCCCTTATGATGTATTTTTTGATGGGGATTGTCTTGGTTCTTAGTGAAAAGAAGACAAATGAATTCGAATATTTCCACTTAAAACAAGCAATATGATGGTGGATAGGATTTTTTGTCCTATTACTAGCTGTTGTACTCTTGCTCTTTATTCCTTATATCAAAGTACTTGGTGTTTTGGGAATATTGGCTTGGGTCGGTCTTTTGGTGTGCTTTGCAAAACAAGCACGAGACGGTATCTACAAAAAAGATCTGAATGCATATCGAGGTGCGATATTTCCATCTTTGGGAAATCGAGTCGTATCCTTGTTTGAATTGTCTTTTGATGAACAAAAAGATACACCTAGTATTTCATAATATATATTTTATTTAGTAAATTTCTCACATGGCCGATATAACACTTCTAAAAAAATTGAGAGATGCTACATTTGCTCCTTTGGGAGACTGTAAACAAGCATTGGATGAAGCAAATGGAGATTTTGATCAAGCACAAGAAATCTTAAAGAAAAAGGGAATCTTAAAAGCTGGTAAAAAAGCTGAAAGAGAAACTAATGAAGGAATTGTAAAATTAATTCAAAAAGATGGAACGTTAGCTGGAATCAAGATTCTTTGTGAAACAGATTTTGTTGCTAAAAATGAAGGATTTCACCAATTAGCTGATATTTTATTAGAAAAGTTGATCGCATACGGTAAGGAATTTGCAAATTTAGAATCAATTGATGTTGGTCTACAAGATGAACTCAATGTCATTGTAGCCGAATATGTTGGGAAACTTGCAGAAAATATCAAAATAGCAGATGCTATGATAAGCAAGCAAACTGCATATATATATAATCACCCAGGAAACAAAGTTGCTTCAATTATTTATTATGAAGGTACTGACAATGGAGTAGCTAAAGAATTAGCTCTTCAAGTAACAGCTATGAATCCAACATACTGTACATTTGATCAAATTGATGCTGATGAAAAAGAAGCATTGATGACTACATATCGTGCAGAATTGATGGCAAGTGGAAAGCCTGCAAATATGATTGAACAAATTGCTGAAGGGAAAATAAAAAAGACACTTGGAGATCAAGTTCTTTTGGAACAAGAATACATCAGAGACGGAGGAAAGAGAGTAAAAGATCTTATCCCATCCGAATTTGTAATTAAATCGTTTATAAGATTGGCAATATAGTATCTTTATTTCTAGAAAAAGCTATAATGAAACATTACGAGCTCGTATTATTATTGAATGCATCTTTGCAAGAAAAAGATCGTAAAGACTTTGTTGCAGGTTTAGAAAAAGACTTTCATGAAAATATTATCCAAAAGGATGATATTGGTCTTTTGAAGACGGCTCATGATTTGGGAGAAAAGAAAGGAAACGATAGTTTCTATTTTGTTTCTTACTATATCAAAGCTACAGAGCAAGATCTCAACAAAATTAGAGAATCATTTAAGTATAACAAAATGGTATACAGATATTTCTTGTTTGGTCAAAACAAAACAGATGAAATGTTTGTTTACGAAAAAGTTCAAGCAGATATGAATAAAATTATTGAAGAACGACAAGAGAAAAAAATGGGAAATAAAGTAACATTCTTCACTCACAGCGAAAACAAGAAATATGTGAACTGGAAAGCTATTCCTATGATCAAAAAATATGTTACTAGATTTGGTAATATCAAACCTAGAAAGTATACAGGTAATGCTGTTGCTGTTCAAAAGCTTTTGAGAACTACTATTATCAAAGCAAGAGAAATGGGGCTTCTTGAATATATCAAATAAAGCGCTACTGTATTTATTTTTTAACTCTACGGAGAAATGGCAAGTAAATTAAGAAGAGTAAGAAAATACTCTCGAAGAAAAAGACTCAATAAACATGGTTTCAGAGAAAGACTTCAAACGAAAAACGGAAGAAAAGTATTAGCGAGAAGAAGAGCTAAGGGAAGAAAAAGCTTAACAGTTAATAGAAAAGGGTAGTTATTTTTCGTGATAGAAGAAACAACGAAGAACACGACGACATCGCTGACAGAGAGGCAAAGAGGTATTCTTGTTTATTTTCTTAAACCAAAACATATCCGATGGTTGTAAAAACAGGTAAAAAAACCACAAAAGCCCCAGAAAAAGGAGCGAAAAAAGTAACAAAATCCTTGGTAAAAAAAGCAGCACCTTCAGTGAAAGTTTCTAAGCCACTTCCCTCAGACAATGCAAAAACATCTAGTTTAGATAATAAATTAGATATTTTTCGTGATTGCGAAGTGAGAAATGGAAGAATTTTCTTGAAGAAAAGGAATACGTTCACAAACTTTCCTGATTTGTTGTCTTTGCAAAAAAGAGGATACGATACATTTATAAACCAATATTTGGGTAGAATTTTTGATACTATCAATCCTGTATGGGATATTGCTGGTGAAAAAATGTACGTAACTATCTCAGATATCTCAGTTTCTGAGCCTATTGATGATGTAAAAACATGTAAGAAAAAAGAACTTACCTATGGAGGAATTATTGTAGGTAAGATAAAACTCGTTGATTCTGTCAACAAAAAAACCTTGTTTACCAAACGTGCAAACATTGGTATTTTGCCGTTGATGACAAGTTCAGCTTCTTATATTATTAATGGAGTTGAAAAAGTTATTATTTCTCAGATTATTAGATCTTACGGTATTTTCTTCAATCAAAAGGAATTTAAATATGGATTTAAAATTATTCCTGAGAATGGACCTTGGTTGGAAGTTAATATTGAAAAATCTGGAGTTGTAGTAGCGAGAATCAATAAGTCTAGAAAATTCCCAATTACTTCATTATTGAGAGTTTTTGGAGCTGAAACAGATGAAAACATCAGACAATATTTTACTGATTGTTTTGATGAAGAAGATTTTAATTATCTTGAAGCAACGCTCAAGAAGGACGTTACAAAAGATGCTCTTTCTGCTGCAGAGTTTATTTATAATAAGGTAAGACCAGGGGAATTGATCGATGCATCAAGTGCTCTAGATTATATTAAAAATCAATTTCTAAATACAGAAAGAATCAATATTGGAAGAATAGCAAGACGCAAAATCAATGCAAAATTGGGTCTTAAAAAACCTTTGGATGGCGAACTTGCAAATGTATTTGATGGAGAAGATCTTGTTGGATCTATGAAATATTTGTTTGGATTATCAAATGGTAAAAAAGGATATTACACAGATGATTCTGATCATTTGTCTAACAAACGTATTAGAACAATGGGTGAAATCTTGTATGCTCATTTGCAACCAGTTATGAGAAAGTTTGTAAAGAGTATCAAAGGAAAATTGAGTATCTTGAATGCAGAAAATCCAATCAAGATTACTGATCTTGTAAACTTCAAGATTGTAGATAATGCTATCAAGAGTTTCTTTGCAACATCTCAATTATCTCAGTTCTTAGACCAGATAAATCCTCTGGCCGAAATAGAACACAAGAGAAGAATTACGGCTCTCGGCCCTGGTGGACTCAAAAGAGAAACTGCTAAGTTTGAGGTTCGTGATGTTCATACATCTCACTATGGAAGAATTTGTCCTATTGAAACACCTGAATGACAAAATATTGGATTGGTAATTTATCAATCATTGTACAGTAAGGTAAATGATGAAGGATTTTATGAAACACCTGCTCTCAAGATTATTCGTGAAGTAGAACCAAAAGTTGCATCGTTGATCAATAGAATAGCTCATCGTGATATTGTTGAATTGGATGCGAAGGGTAAACTAACATCTAAGATCATAACTAAAGAAGATCATTATATAGATGAAGCAGCTGCTAAAACAATTGAGAAAATATATGGGAAATTAGGGAAATCAATTCAAGTAAAACCATTCTTCACTGATGTTGTAGAATATATTTCTCCAGAATTAGATGAAAAATGTATTATTGCTGATGCGACTACACCTCTAGATCCATATAATAATATTGTGGAACCTCGTATTGCTGCTAGACATTTCGATGAAATGGGAATGTTCCATATAGGAGATATTACTCATATCGATGTAAATCCTTCTCAAATATTTTCACCAAATACTTCAGTTATTCCGTTTGTTAATCATAACGATGCGGTACGTGCTGCGGTAGCAACAAACCAACAAAGACAAGCATTGCCATTGATTAAACAAGAAGCACCGCTTGTAGGTACAGGTTTGGAAAAAGATATTGTTCAAATGACGCACGCAGTTATCAAAGCTGATGCTGATGGAGAAGTTATTTATGTAGATGGAAAGAGAATTAAAGTCAAATATAAAGCTGGAATTAAAGAATACGTTCTTCAAGCTTTTGTTAGATCAAATCAAAAAACATGTATAAATCAACTTCCTAGAGTTAAATTGGGACAAAAGGTTTCTGAAGGAGATCTTTTGGCAGAAGGACCATGTTCCGTAAATGGAGAAATGGCTCTTGGTAAAAATCTAAGAATTGTGTTTATGCCATGGAAAGGATACAACTATGAAGATGCGATCGTAATCTCTCAAAGATTGGTAAAAGACGATGAATTGACATCAATTCATATTGAAGAACATGAAATTGAAGTAGCTGATACAAAACTTGGCCCTGAATTGACTACCAACGATATTCCAGGTATCTCAATGTGAAAATTGAGAAATCTAGATGATGATGGAATCATTAGAATTGGTTCAAGAGTTAAAGGGTGAGATATTTTGATTGGAAAGATTACTCCAAAGAGCGAGTGAGAACTTACTCCAGAAGAAAAATTGATTCAAGCTATCTTCGGTGACAAATCTAAAAACGTTAAAGATACATCTCTTTACATGCCATCTGGTAGTGAAGGAAAGGTAATTGACGTTGTGATTTTGGATGCCAAAAAAGGAGATAATTTGATGGCAGGAGTGAGAAAGAAGATCAAGGTACACGTAGCTACAACAAGAAAGATTGAAGTCTGAGATAAATTGGCAGGTAAACATGGAAACAAAGGTATTATTGCTATTGTTGTTCCAGAAGAAGATATGCCATATACAGAAGATGGAAAACCAGTAGATATAGTTCTTAATTCATTGTGAGTAATTTCACGTATGAATATTGGACAGTTGTATGAATCTGAATTAGGATTCTTAGCAAACTACCTAGGTGTTAAATTTGCTGTTCCTACATTCTCAAAATTTGGATCAACTGATTTGGCTAAATTAGCTAAACAATGTGGATTCGATGATTTGAAACACACAATCTATGATGGACAGACAGGAGAAGCTTATGCCCAAAAAGCAACAGTAGGATATATGCATATTCTTAAGCTAGTTCATATGGTTGAAGATAAAATTCATGCTAGATCTGTTGGACCATACTCTTTGATTACTCAACAACCGTTGGGAGGTAAATCAAGACAAGGAGGTCAGAGATTTGGAGAAATGGAAGTGTGGGCACTTGAAGCTTATTCTGCAGTATATACACTTCAAGAAATGTTGACAGTTAAATCTGATGATGTTCTTGGAAGAAATAAATTGTATGAATCAATTATTAAGTGACAAAAACCTAAGATTGGTGGATTGCCAGAATCATTCAACTTTGTGACTTACTTATTTAAGGGATTAGGACAAAGTGTTGAACCTCTAACACAAGAAGAATTGGAAGATATTCATCAAGAGAGAGTAAAGAAAATCCTAGATCTTCAGTTATCAGGACTTATGGATAGTTCAATGGTTGTTGATCAATCAACAGCAGATGATAGTACTCAAGAAAAAGAAGAAATTATCGATAATGTTATCCAGGAAATGCAAGATTTCGGAGATTTAGAATAGTGAATAATCGATAGGCCATAGAAAAATATTTTCCTATGCTATGGCCTATTGCACTATATGTAATATATATTTTTCTTTACCATTTTAAAAAAACGCATGAACCAAAACAAATTTGATGGGTTGATTGTAAAACTCGCCTCTATGGAGGATATTGAAAAATGGTCTCATGGAGTAGTTGATAATCCTGATACAGTAAACTATAGAACAGGTAAGCCAAAGAAAGGTGGACTTGTTTGTGAGTCTATTTTTGGACCGGTGAAAAACTTTGAATGTAGTTGTGGAAAGTATAAAGGAGTCAGATACAAGTGAATCGTTTGTGAAAGATGTGGAGTAGAAGTAACTACTTCTAGAGTAAGAAGATCAAGAATGGGACATATCGAACTTGCAGTGCCAGTTATTCATATTTGGTATAAAGCAAGCCCTTTGGGAGGTATCAACCAGTTGATCGGACTTTCAGCAAATGAAATTGACAAAGTATTAAGCTTTGTTAAATACGTCCTTGTAAAAGAAATCAGTGAAACAGATAAGACAGCACTAAAAGATAAGGTTGCTAATGACATCGAGAAAAAACTCGCAGAGTTAGATGTCTTATACAAAGAAGAATTAGAAAAGAATCAAGATAAAAAGAAGGTAAAGGATCTTGAAAAATTATATCAAGATAATAAAGTCTCATTGGAACAAGAGTTCAATAGGATTAAGTCTATTATTGCCGATCTTGGATTTGCTTCAACAATTATGGAAAATGATTTCAGATCAATTTTTGCATCTATGACAGATGTAGCAAATTTCCAATCTGGACCTGAGGCTATTTTGAAAATGCTCCAGGGTATTGATGTAGAGAAAGAAATCAAAATCCAAGTGAAAAGATATAAAGAAATTAGATCTGAAGATCAAAGAAAAAAAACTATAGCATTGATTAAACTTTTGATCAACTTGGATGTTTCTGGAGTAAAACCAGAAAATATGGTGCTTAGAAAATTACCAGTTATTCCACCTGATTTGAGACCAGTAGTACAGCTTGAAGGAGGAAAATTTGCATCATCTGATGTAAACCTCTTCTACAGACGTGTACTCATGAGAAATATCAGACTTAAAAAAATGATTCAAGTTGGAATGCCTGATGTAGTTAAAAAGAATGAAATCAGACTGTTGCAAGAATCTATCAATAACCTTTTGGTTGGAGAAAAGAATGCTGCAGGAGGAGGTGCTGGAATCAAAGTATTCAAATCACTTTCAGATATGCTTTCAGGAAAGGAAG
>JBAXSM010000031.1:0-13123 GCA_037130715.1 Candidatus Absconditabacteria bacterium | reverse complement strand
TCGTCATCCTCTTTGACTATGAGTTATCTCTACAGAACTTACAATTCCTTCAAAATTATGCATAAAGCTTTTGGTTTTATGAGCTTCTCTCTGAGAGTTTTTGAATCTTTGTGCTAATTTTTCCTTTGCTCTCCATAACTTGTCCATAAGATAGTCCAAAGACTGCTTATTATTATGCCTCACTGTCAGTGTGATATGATACCAGTTCTTTGTATCTAATCCATATTGGACAATTCCCGCTTCAAACTTTTGTATCATCTTTATAGACCTCCTAGTAGCACAAGCTAGGCAGAACTTATCATATTTACAGAAGTTTGTTCTATAAAGCTTTTGCTCTCCATTTAGATAATCACGAAAAACAAGAACATTACAACAATCTTTTACTCTTCATTTTTTCCATAAAGACCCCAAAAGATGGGGTTTGTGAATTTCTAAATACTCAGTAATTTCTTTCTTTTTAGCTTGGCTTCTGACCATCTTATCAATAGTCCTTTGGATAATGTCTTGGGATATGGGCATTTTTTTATAATTAAATAAATAAAATATGAATAATCTGATTTTGAAACAAAGGATTAAAACGAAACAAGCATTGCGTGAGAACTTTAATGCAATAGGGCTTGGGGAATCTCTCTACAAACTCATTAAGATATTTTCAGAAATTGAGTCTACTTCTTCCATAAAAGATAAGTCCACCTCTTCTATCTTAGACAGTGCTAATTCTTCTACTTCAGGGAAATATGCTTCCTCTATAAAAGATAAATCTAACTCTTGTACTTCAGGGAAATTCAAATCTTCGATAAAAAACAAATCTAACTCTTCTATCTCAGGAAACTCCAATTCTTCTACTATGGGCATTTCTATTTCTTCTATTTCAGGAAAATCAAAGTTAGGCATTTCTAAAAGGTCAGCATCTATTAGTATTGGACAGTCCATTGGTAAGTCTTAACAAATAAAAGGTGAGCGAGTTATTCCTTATTTATCAATGGTTTGATAACTCGTTTGTAAAGACATTGGCTCTCACAAACCTTTCTCTCAATAAATCAGAATATTTGATATGCAAAAAAATAGCATCCAATACGGGTGCTTTTTGCCTAAAGGCGACTAGCATATCACTAAAGAGAGAGAATTGATTGGTTTGAGGTTCTCCCCCGTTTAGGTACCAATTAAACTAAAAAACTGCATCGAAATGCAGATTTTTTTAATTAAAATTTTTTAAAAAAATCTTCGCCTTTAATTATGTTGATCAATATTTATACTAAAGGTACCTTTATTACGATACCTATATCTATGCGCAAAATATCATTTTTTACTAAACCGCCAAGCAATTTCGACGATAAGGAATTGTGAAAGAAAATAGCAAAATGAGAAGATCGAGCTTTTGAAATACTCTATGAAAGATATAATAGACCGCTCTACAATTATATTTGGACTATGTTAAATTTCAACACAGATGAAGCTGGTTTTGTACTATCGGATGTCTTTATCAAAGCATACGAATACATCAAATCCAAAGAAGTGGATAATATTAAATGACTCCTCTATAAAATCGCACACAACACAACAATAGATCGAATCAAAACACAAAAAGACAAACATACAAAACTATCTGAAAACGAATATACAAATCATGAAGATCATTCAGATTATACAGAAAAAAAATGAGTCAATACATCATTCAAAAAGGAATTGTTACAAAAATATCTCAGCCAGTTAGATGAAAAATATAGATCCGTGCTTTACTTAAATTACTATGAAGGTAAATCCTACGACGAAATCGCAATCATTCAAAATAGTAACAAAAACACAATAGGAACACTTGTATTTCAGTGAAAAAGAAAACTCGAAGACTTACTAAGAAAGACAGGAATCGATATTAATATATTTCTAGAATAAGTTTATATTTATTACCTTACATACTCCCATGATCCAAAAAAAATATTTTCCCCAACAAGACACACCAAACCGAGTCAAAGACGATATCATGAATAAACTACACCAAACGCCCAAAAAGGTCCGTTTAATGTATATGTCCAAATACAAAATCATCATCCCCACAATGATGTTTCTGTTAGTTTTGAGTATAGGATATCTAGATATTAAATCACCACATAGCACACTAATCAGTCAAATACCAAGCACCAATACACCGACCGAAACGAAACAAATACCGACCAAAACTATAGCAACACAAGAGACAAATAGTAATACATTACAACAAGAAATTATAGCAGCAGAAACTACATTAAATGAACTTTCAAATCATTTAAATGAAGAAGATATAACACTTTAAATCTGACTATATATCATGAAAACAGTAATCAAAGGAATTATTATAGCAAGCATGTCCGTCTTCCTTTTGACAGCTACTTATGCTAAAACTCCAAAAATAGAAAAAGCTCCAAAAACGGAAACTAAAGTCACATGTGACAAAAAACCAGGTGCTCCAGAAAAGATGACAGAAGTCAAAAACAATGCAAATGAAAAAATTACAATGATAAACAATGTCCTAGATTCCCTATCCAAAATCATCCCTCTAGTCACAGATACTACAATCAAAACTAATCTTCAACAAACACAACAAGCACTTCAAACAGTCAAAACAAAATATGCTAACGTAATCTATAAAATAGAGAACGATCCTCAAAACATGTGTTGAGTGTGACCAATACTGAAACCATACAACGAAGAATCCAAAACAATTATCAATACTATAAGAGAAATATTTCGTCTACTCAAAAAGAAATAAAATAAAATTTTTCAAAAAAACTGTCGCCTTGATAGAAAAGTTTTTTATTTTTAATTTAAAAAATGAAACTCACTGTCAAAAAGTATGGTATTATTACTGGAATTGTGCTATTTTCAATAGGAATAATAGCAAACGCACAGACAACAAAATCAGAATTAGAGTCAGCGTACAATTATTGAGTCAGTGCGGGGATTATAAGCACAGATTCGTATACAAATGCTAATATGTTAGCTAAAGTCAGCAGAAAAGATGCTGCTAAGATGTTTGTATTATTTGCAAACAGAGTAAACACATGAATGAAAAAAGACACAACCATTAATTGTACATTTTTAGATATCACAAACGAATCAAGCGATACACAAGAGTATATACAACAAGCATGTCAACTATGAATTATGGGTCGCAACAACAATGGAACGGTGACCAATACATTCAAACCAAGTTGAATACTTACAAGAGGACAAGTATGAACTATAATTTCTAGAATACTTTATGGAACAAAATATAATTGAGGTAAAAAATTTTATACAAATCATTTACAAATTTTAAGTAAAGATGGTGTTATAAAGAATATATCTAAACCAGATAATGCAGAACTAAGATGATATATATTAACAATGATGATGAGAGCAGAACAAATAAGAAGTAAAAAATGAGAACCAAATCAAAACCCACCAAAGAGTTGAAATAATCAGAAACCACCTCAAACAGGAAACAGCCAAAAACCTCCTCAAACAGGAAATAATCAATCTACCTACAATATAGAACAAGCTATTTCAGACAATGCACAATTAAGCACATTAGCGTTTGATGGACTTGGATTTCTAGCTGGGAATCTATGTTCTGATACATTTCTTCCTCCAGGTAAAGTAGCAGATTTCTTTGGATTTCAATATCTCCGTGATACTACACAAGCAGGGAAATGACACAGTACAGATTTTGTAACCAATGCAGCAAACAATGTATTAAATATATTAAATGATAGTCAAAAAGCGAAAATGATTGCATTAGCAAAAGCTCAAGCAGATACAGTTAACCAATACGCTTATGATCGTTTGCCATTGATGAAAGCATTTAGAAGAGCTCTTGAATGAGACATTCCAAGAAACACAAAATGATTAAGTAAAACAGCTATTATGAGTTATTCAGCAAATTTGTATGAATTAGATGCCAAAATTAGTATTCAAAGAGCCCAATTATTTGCTGAAATTATTAAATCATTAAGCGCAAGTCAAATAACATCTCTAAATACTATGGTAAAATGATGATTCGCATCACGAGCAGCCTTACCAGATCAAGTTGATAAAACAACATTGACTCACGATCAACATGTATTGGTGATGACATATGCAAGCGAAATGTTTGGACGATATGCTGGGGATATTGAAGCTGATACATACTTTTGTCCAGAAAGACAGTGAGATTATTTTGGAGGATTTTATATCAAAGATGCTCCAGCAATTGGAAATGCATGATATACTATAGACGAAAGTATCACATGAGAAAAATGAAAAAAATTCTTAGATATACTCAGCTCAACACAAAAACCTATTATTACTAGTATTGTAGATCTTCAAAGAACAGCTATCAATGGTATAGTAGAAAAAAGAAGAGCTATAGCTACAGAACTAAGAAAATATAGATGATCAAGCAATATAGATGAAAATACAGTGATTTCATTAGCAAGACAATATGGTGAACTAGATGGTGAGATTTCATATTACTACGCAGCAAATTTTGTGAAAGTTGGAAATACACTAACATCAACACAAAAACAACAACTAGAAGATTTGAAAGATCTCAATGGTTATAGTTGTGAGTGAGCATATATATACTCAAACAAAATCAGTACTCCTACAATTCCAAATACAGATTTCTTATTTGATTAAAATTTTCTCAAAAAAGTGTCGCCTTATCTTATGCTATACACATGTAGCCTTTTATTCTTTCTTTATACACAAATGAAAAAAATCGTAATCCTTTCTGTAGGACTTCTAAGTCTGACTGCAACAAGTTTCTCTTTTGCAAACGGTACATGAACTGGATGTACTGGTACATGAGCCATCTGTCAATTAAACCAAGAATTCAAAACTGAGATGACTACAGCAAGAACACAAAACAAAGCAGAAATTCAAACACTCAAAGATCAAGAGAAAACAAACAAAGAAACAATTGAAATGAATAGAAAAAGCTTTGTTGCAAATTTCTCTGGGGCAAGATCATATCTTACTAAGCCACTTACAGCCGACCAAAAACAAGCTGTAAACAGTGTAATCACAACCAAAGAAACTGCAATGAAATCACTCCAAACCACAACAAATGCATTAGTTAAGTCAGGAACCGTAGATCGAAGTGGATATATTACACAAGCAGAGTCAATCATCACGGCATTTAGAAGTGGATTACTTCCTTATGTTGCTACAAACAAGACAGCTGATTTCGATACGTTCATTCAATGAAAAATTAATTCTATGATTATTAATGTAGGGATTAGACAATCAAATCAAGATATCAAAATCCAAATTGGAAACAAAAAAGTAGCATTCAAAGAACGATTAAACCAAAAGAAAACAGAACACAAAAATATCGTTGCAACTATGAAAACTCAAAAAGTTCAAAAAACAGCCAAATAGTTTCTAAAATAAATACCCAAAAGAATCCACCGTGAAGTGGATTTTTTTTAATTAATAAATAACATTGCTTACAGAAAAAAAATATCTATGCTTCTCTAAAGAACTTTATTTATTAAAACATAATATGAAAAAATCTCTCATTATATTTTATTCTTTAGAATGATTTACCAAAAAAATCGCACATATAATCACCCAAAAAACATGAGCAGATCTGCTACAAATATACCCCAAACAAGACATAAAAACAGGTTCTAAATTTATGAAATACTTCCGATGAGGAAAACAAGTAGTTATGAAAGAAATACCTGAACTCAAAAAATATACCTGTGATCTCAGTAAATATGATAGCATTTATATTGGAACTCCAGTTCGAGCATTTACCTACACACCAGCCATTAAGGCATTTTTGAAACAGACAAAGATTAAGAACAAAAATATCATTTTATTTTGTACCCACGAAGGATGACCAGGGAAAGCATTGGGCAACTTAGAAAATGATTTGAGTGGAAATACGATCTTAAAATCGAAAGACTTTAATAGAAGAATATTGGATCACGATGACACAAAGTTAGAAAAAGAAATTGAAGAATTTCTAAATAATTAAAAAAATTAGCATTACTGCTAATCAAAGATTTGGACCCTATCGGAGTCGAACCGATCACCTCCTGCGTGCAAAGCAGGCGCTCTAGCCAAATGAGCTAAGGGCCCATATATGGGCATTGTGTTTTGTGAGATTACTATATGCTAGAGGTGGATATCTCTTTTCACCTAAGCAAGCGCTCCTTGTCCTCTTTAGAGGATAGCTTTATCCTCCGTAGGAGGGCAAATGAGCTAAGGGCCCTAATTTATAGTTTCTTAGGTTCGAGGGATGAGAGGATTGAACTCCCGACTGCGGTTCCGAAGACCGTCATGTTACCACTACACCAATCCCTCAAAAAAATAAATCACCTAAAATAAAGTAGTCAACGACTTTGGTTCTTTGTGAATTGTTTGAGCTGGACTACATTCTTAAATAGCAAACTGAACTATATAGCGAGTCTCACAAAGAACTAGCCCCTTTGGTTACTTTCTCGGCGATGAGAGAAAGTAATGCCACGCCGGCAAGGCGGTAAAAAAAACAAATAACCCAAAACAAAGTATTAACTCTTAGCTAAGAATTTTACAACTCAACTTTCGATAGAAGACATAACTTCCTCTTTTCCATCTTGTGGAATCTGAGTATCTTCTGCCAAAAAATCCAAAAGTTTAGTTTTCATTTCTGCAGTAAAATCACGTTTACTGATCTTCTCAATTTTTTCAATAGCTTCATACCATTTTGCAAAAATTTCAAGTAATTCATAATCAGTCGTACTCATTTGGTAGACTATTCAGTTGTTAGTATCTAAGACATCTGTCTTGATAAAGATTCCAGCATTTTGAAGAATTTCAACCATACCGTCAAATTGTTCTTGATACCTCAAATACTGACCAAACAATGGAACTTGAATCTTAACGCCAAGAAGTTCAGGTTTTTTTATTTCTTCGTTGTTTATTTCAAACTTTTTGATTTCAAATTTCCCATATACCAAAAACAAGGCAAAGAAAAAACTCAATATCTCCGTCAAACTATCTCAGATATCACGAACAGGTTCCACATTTACCAAAACTCACTTCGGGCTAATCTCAGAAACAAGATCTACTCCAAGTGATGTAAAGTTCTTATTGAATACTTCGATATCTTTGTGAGGGAAATTAGGAAGAAAAGAATATTCTTGCCCTGTCTCTTCATCAAATCCATGAAAGATACCAAATCATTGTTTAAACATATCTATATCGAGATTAATTTCTCCTAATCTACTATTTTTTACATAGATAACCTGCATCCCATCACCCAAATGTTTCAAATTAACGAGTTTGAAATCTTTCTTGTGTAAAACGACCATCCCCTTATCCCAATCACTAAATTTCCACCCAGCAGCAAAATACGTATATTCCTTCAACTGAGGAATCTCCGGATGCACAATAGAAATCAAATGATTCTGATCAATTTGGATTTTCATAGAGCAATGATAGATAAAATTAGCTTCCCACAACAACCTTACTTGTCAAAATAACCGTTTTTTGTCCATCTTTTTCAAGATAGAATCCTTGTTGAAATTCTTGAACAATTTTTCCTTTCATTTTCTTGTCTTCTACAGGTATTGTAGAAAGTGGCTCATGAAAAAGAC
This sequence comes from Candidatus Absconditabacteria bacterium, assembly GCA_037130715.1. GTDB lineage: Bacteria > Patescibacteriota > Gracilibacteria > Absconditabacterales > Absconditicoccaceae > UBA5124. The sequence goes on along the minus strand of JBAXSM010000031.1, from coordinate 5,537 downwards.
TATCAGGCACCAATCCTATAGATTGTATAGGTTTAATTCCCAATGATTCGAGCGCTTTGAGCATATTATCATAGACCATTTTTACTCCAACAACAAAAGGATCTGCTGCCTTATCAGCATCTATATGATTCAAAGATGTTTTCAATTGATCCAAAACTGGTAAAATCTTTTTGATATGTTTGATCAAAGCATCTGTTTCCATAGATTTCTCTTTTTCAGCTGCAATTCTTTGGACTCTATCAAAATCTGTTTTGAGATTGATATAATCAAATTGAACTCTTTTGGTAATATCCAACATATCTTGTTTTTCTTTTTCAAGTTGAGCTATTTTATGTTCCAAAACAGCTATTTCATTAGAACTTTCTTTAGAATTTTTTTCTTGTTGAAGATGTTCCAATTGTTCTTCTAAAGAGGTATCATCTGCTTTTACATGGGTATCTTTTTTAGTCATAGGACACAAATAATGAAATAAATACTAGTTAATGAGAGCTACATGAAGTCTGATCTACACCAGAAGCCATTCGTTCAGCAAAGGTTTGTTGACTATCATGGAGCAGTGTTGCTAAATCTACTCCCATATATCTTCGATGTCGAGGTTCGATGATTTTACCATCTACAAGCACTCATTTTTGATAGGTATTGTGGAATCCAAATTCATGAGCATGAGCAAGTAGCCAATCATGATATTTGTTGTCTTGATCCAAAGCCACAGTAGCTCAATGCTTAGTTCTTACACTTAGATCTAGAGCTAAACCAGCCTGATGTTCACTAGTTCCAGCTTGAGCACATTGATTCTTCCTACAAGAGGTACGAAGGAGGTAATTTTGGAAATCAGAACTTCTATAAGCACTCACGATAGCAAGTTTATCTCCATCAAAATTCTTCCAAAAATGCCAAGCCATATCAGCAAACTGAACTCCAGCTTCTTCCCTTAACTTAAATTTAGACGAATCATTTGCTGTAAAACTTGAGTTTATTGCTACTAAATTTGTAGGTACATAAGATTGATTATCAAAGGGCGTCGCATCACTTAGATATTTTTGAATCGAAGCATCTGAGGTCAAATCATAAGAACAAATTGGATTTGTCACAGCAAACGGGAAAGACACTTGAGTAAGGAGTGGTGATTGAAAAAAAGCAGAACTAAGTCCTTCAAACAAAAAATATACTACAACAGCAAGTGTGACGACATATCACCAACGAAAAAATTTCACCATACCAAGGTAGACAAAAATAAAATCACGTATTTTTTGTACGGTTTTGACGATAAAATGCAACTAGTCTTCGTGAATAAAATTTTTGGCACAAAAATAATAGTAAAAACTTGCATAAACAAGATTTTCGCTTATACTATAGATATATTTTATTTACAGAAAGACCGATGCCTCCAGAAAATAGCGAGATCAGCCAAGCAAAGATCATCGAAAAAGCAGCAGACGTTGCCAATCTTTCTCCAGAAGCCAAAGCTATTGTAAACTTAAAGACAAAGTTAGAATTATCTGAGGGATTATGAAAATTCAAAGATTTATATACAGATTTAACAAGTATCAAAGATAATCCTGCCATCAAAGAACATGCATCAAAATCGATGTCTGCATTGGGAGATGTGTTAAATATTCAGATTCCATTTCTTGGTAGTGTAGGAGAATTATTTGAGACTACTTGGCCAATACAGTTTTTTGGAAAGACTAAAGAAGAGAGATTGAAAAATCCATTATTTGCTATGCTCAAAAAAGTAGGATTTGATTTCGATAATATCCACAAATGATATATTGAAGAACAAATTAAGGGAATCGATATGAATTTTGCAAAGAGTTGTTTTATCGAATACCAAAAATCAGTCAATATACAAACTTCCGATGCAGAATCTACACGAAATATTTGTGGATTAGAGGAAATATTTAAAACAATTCCAGAAACTGAAAAAGCAAATCTCAAAGCTAAAATTCCTCAAGATTTCGCAACTATCAAAAAAACACTTATCAATCAATTACCAAATAGTTTGAATAAATTAAGTATCAATACCGTAAGAATGATCGATCCATCGCTTATCATTATGCAAGACAAAAAAGAAGTTGTCGATACAGCGAAAATTCAATGACAACCACAACAATTTATCGAAAATTATCTTAAGATAACAGTAGATGCATTAGCTAAATCATGAGATAAATTTATCAATTCAGAAAACGTGCATGCAGATGAATTTACATTAGCCTTATTTGGAAATCTCACAGGAGATAAATTTTTCGTTGAAGGGGTGAATCTATGAGTAATTACCAAAGCTTCTATTTTGTGAACAAGTACAGGAAAAACAGAAACCACAGAAATAGATCCTAATCAAGCAGCCAAAATTAAAGCTGAATTAGCTAGCGTCAAAAACTGTCCATTAACGGCAGAAATGATTATCAAAGCAAGCAAAGACTATAAAGCACCTATACCATATATGATGGCTATTATGAAAAATGATAGTACCTATGGAACCGCAGGACTTGGAGCCAAAACACACAATCCAGGAAACGTAGGAAATATGGATGATAAAAGCCAAAAAGACCGAGGAACTCGAGAAGCAGGAGTCGCTGGAGTAGCCAAGAATCTTGCTCGAAGAATCTCAGAATACAGAGCCATTTACGGAGCAGATAAGATGCCAAAACTCAAAGAGTTAGCAACCAATAAATGACCAGATGGAAAATGATTTCTTTCCAAACAAGGGAATTACAAAAAAGAAAATCCAAATGCAATTGGTGCATACATGACATCCAAAACTGGACAGAATCAAGTACAATTATTAGCTGATAACTTTACCAACAAAGGATTTGAGTTATCTGCATAGAAATTAATTCTACAAAAAAATAAAGAAAAAACCTTGCATCACACACAAGGTTTTTTTTATTTATTCACTAATCTCAATGGAATCTACTTGCTTATCTTTTAACAAAAGTAAGTGAACGGCATTCACAAAAGACATAGAAGACAAATAGACATAATGATGCAAATGTAATACATCAGATAATTCAAAATCACTAATAGATTCTTGATTAATTTCTTTGGAAAGAGTGTGGAGAAATATTTGATCATCACGCTTAATTTGAGATATACTCTTCATCATATGTTTAATCAAAACATCATCACGAACACCATCGATAATCTGAGATGTTGTCTTATATAGTTCTATCAATAACACTCTAAAATCTTGATATTTTTTACCACTTCGGGTATCGTCTTCATCATGGAAACGTTCAATATTTTGGGAGATATCTTTGATATATTTGGCTGTATAGACAAGAGCAGAGACAGCTTGATAGTAACGAACCAGCATATCATTTTCTTCTGGATTTGTCGTGGACGCTTGAGCTTGAGAAATAAAGGTAATAAGCTTTTGTTCGATTTGTTTTATTCAACGATATTGAGCTGCCAACTGATGTCAGTCCAAGAAAACTTGTACAGAAGCAATACGACGAACAGTACGTGTATGTAACATCATATCCACTTCTACTCCCCATGAATTCATTACATATCCAAAAACTTTTTTTAGAAGTTTTTTTGTATCATGATCCAATGCAACCTTAGCAGCATCTAATACGGTTGGAGATGTATTTTCTATGTATAGTCATAAACTCGTTGGATGTTGAGGAAAGAGTTTTTTCAAAAATTTGATAAACAATCCAAAAACTGGCAAAATCAAAAGAGCACAAATAATCTTAAACGCCATAGCAAAAAACGATAATCCCAAAATAACATCTGTGGGAAAATAACGATGAAGAATATAAAGGATTGGTCCCATACAAATAAACCCAATAATTACAGAAAATACATTGAAAAATACATGACTAAATGCGACTTGTTTTTTGATAGCATCACCAGAAAGTGATCAAAGAACGACCGTCAATGTGGTTGCCAAAAAAGCTCACATAAGCATAGGAACTCACATATGATAGTCAACCATTCCAGCACTTGCAGCAGTCAAAACCAGCACCGTAGTCGCAGAGCTAGATTGCATCAAAATGGTTAATAGCGCTCATATTCCAAAGAAGATGATCATTGGATATCCTGCATATTTCACAAAGTCAAACGTAGTTGCTAAAGGAACCATACTTTCTTTCATATAGCCAAGCCCCAGAAACAAAAGTCACAAACCAAAAATCGCTTTACAAATAGCCACAAATTTAGTATGACGAGAAAAAATCAACATCAATAATCAGGCTATTCCAAGGATTGGAAATGCAATACTAGACAAAGAAAACTTAAGACCCAAGTTTCACAAAAAAATATCAGTCAAAGGACCACCAATATTAGCTCCCAGAATAATACCAACTCCATTACTTAAATTTAAGATTCCTGCTCCCACAAAAGACACTACAATAAGAGAAACTACAGCACTACTTTGTAAAATAGTGGTTGCAAATGTTCAAGTAGCGATAGCTTTAAACAAGGTATTTGTAGCGGTTTTAAGAAGGTTTTTAAATGTTTTATTTACCAAACTCGTTATAGAACCTTCAAACAAAAGCGTTCCAAACAAAAACAAACCCAAACCTCACAACAAAAGACCGATTTCTTCTAAGGACATACAGTGCTAGATAAAATAAATACCCAAGTATACTCGAAAAGTCTTCAAAACGCAAATTTTCACATCATCTTGCATCCATTTTCCAAACCCATATACTCTCACAAATTTATCACATAAAAAACTAGAATGTTAGACAAAATCAAAAAAATGCTCTTCTCATTTTACGACAAAAACGATAAAATCTGATTATTTTTTTCTTTATACGACGCCAACAACGCACTTATACTTTCAAGCGGGACACTCGTGACCGACAAATCTATGAATGATTTAGTAGATATTCTCTATCATTCGATTTTAGAAAAACAAACGAATGTTCACACGGTCACCATTGATATCGTGAAAGAAGTACAACTTAAACCAGATATGGCCAATCTCATGAACCTCTCACCCAAAGAATATGGAATTTTTGCAATAAACAAAGAATCACAAAAAACAGGAGTTATCTTACCAAATATGCAAGGTGTAGATACAATCCAAGTAGCACTTGCTCTCATCAAACAAAAACACGACCTCTCAGGAAACGTAGAAATCTCCACTTTCACAACTAGAAGAATCGCATTCACTGTGTAACAAATTTCACAATAAACTTGACAAATATAAATAAATAAGTATAATACAGAAAATAATCTATTTATTTTCTACTAAACTAAAAAATGAGTAAAGTTAAAAATCTTATCTTAGGTACGGTAATGGCCGCTTCTATGGTAGCTTGTAGCCCGAAAGCACCCCATGAAGAAAGTCGTGAAAAAATTAAAAAAGATCTTACAGATGTGATTGTGGCTGGAGAAATAAATGAGGATGGTGTGCATATGAAAAATTTCAACCAAGCAATCTTAAACCATGATATGGAATGAGCTCTCTATAATTTAGCTGAAGCATATTTAAGTAGATCTATATATCTACCAAAAACAGACAAGAGTCATGATTGTATAAAATTAGAACAAAATGCTTACGGGCTTTTGCCAGACATTAA
>JBAXSM010000030.1:0-13842 GCA_037130715.1 Candidatus Absconditabacteria bacterium | reverse complement strand
GGTATCTCCATTGAATAGTTTTACCATTTGTCCAATGTCAATTCTATTCGCTGAATAAATCTGGATTTTTTTGTTTGAAGAATCGTTTGGTATGATCTGACATATCATTGTATTTGGATTAATTCTATTGTCTGATCAAATACTTTTTGCTTTGACAACTCCATCTACTCAAGCATACACATATTCTGGAGCCAATGAATTTGAAAGCGAGTCCAAAAGTTGTTGAAGAGAATCTTTTTGGCTATCTAAGGTATTCATCTGAATATTTTTATTATTTTCTATTGTTTCCAATTGTTGGTCTACAAGACTGAGGTTTGTTCCCAATGTATTGTGCTGATTTTCGTATGCATTTTGTGCTGATGCATAGCTATCTACTAGACTGTCAAAAGCAGATTTACTTGCTTGAAATCCATTGGAAAGTCACATAAACATAGAATAGAGAGCGTCATCAGATGCATATTTGGATGCCGTTTCACAGAGATCAGCCATGTCTCCTAAGTATTGAGAAAAACTATCATTAGATAAATTCTGAATTTCATCACGTTGATAATAGAGGTCATTATATAGACTTGAATTTTGAGCACTACCACCACTAGTACGGATTTTCTTTAATCCATCATTGATGGTATTTGTTTGTTGATCTTTAAAATTTTGAATACTGTGTTCCAATTTTGTAAGATCTGGGCTATCTTGGTTGTAAATATTTTGACTATTGTCTGTCTGTGCTTCGACAGTTTGTTTTTGAAGTTCAAAATTTTGTTCTGTCAATGCATATGTTTTTTCTAGATTTTTGATTTGCTGTCTAAGTGATGCTTGTTGGATGTAGAGATTTTTGATTGCGGGATCATTTTGATTTGGTGTAATTTCTGCGACAATATCATTAGCTGTCATAGTTTTTCCTGGTTGACAATCTACCTGTGTCACAAATCCACCAATAGTAGAAAAAACGCTTTTGAGATTATCTCCCATTACGATTCCATACACATCTTTTTGTGTTGATGCTTGTGATCAAATTATGTAACTTTCCCCCAAACTAAATACTGTTTCTGTATTTGCTGGTAATTCTACGGCAGGAGTTCAACATCCGGCGAGGAGAATTGGAGAAAATAAACTTATTGCTATGTAGAGTTTTTTCATAAGGAGAGTAATAATTATAAAGATATTTTCCTTATCATTAATCTACTTATTTTCTATATAAAGTCAATATAATATAATATCTATATTTTTTGTTTATTCTCTGTCTAAATTTGCTAAATAACTCATTCTCATTATACTTATTCTGCTATTTATCTTTTATTGCTAGGATGGTTAATTCATTTACTTCAGCAGATAGATTTGATGAAGGACAAAACAGTGCATCTGAATCAAGAAATCTTGATGAAGATATTTTGGCATTAGATAAAAAAAGTGAAGAACATAAACAAGAAATGTCTGCGATGACACAAAATGCAACCACAAATAAACAATCAGAAATGGAAGCATTGATGAGACAACTTAATGGAGAACCAGAACCAAAAACTATTGAATCTACACCATACTCACCTAAGAATATTTTATCTCAACTTTCAGTAGTATCTCAAAAAAGTTGATTTACAAATATGAAACATACGAGAAGTCTGAAAGATAGTATGTGAAATATCCTATCTATTGAAACCAAAGGGAAAAATACACAACAAGAATCAGTGGGATCTTGTTTTTATAGAAACTGTAAATGTAGTAAGTTTTCTTCAAAAGGAAATTATATGATCAATGAATATTATGATGCAAACGGTAATGTAGATCGAGCTGAGAAACCGGTGGAATATAGATCAGCTGTATAAATTTTACAATAAAAAAAACACAGCAAACGCTGTGTTTTAGAGCACTGTTTTTATAGAAATCTGGATGTTCCTATTTTTTGATACGTTATTTCTATGTCTTGTATTGCCTTTGGTAACTTATTTTTGTCTATCTTATTTTTTTCAGCCAATCTTACTATAAGTTCTGGTCCCTGTGCTGTATAGGTAATTCCAACTCCTTTATAGTCTTTTTCGTATTCTTTATCTGATAAGACTTCTTTAATCTTAGCTCTGAGTTCATTTACAATCTCCTCTCTATGTTCGCTAAGATACTTATTTCTCTCTTCTGCATTTGCGTGGTTTATTGTGTTTCCCATTTTTCAGTATAGAAAATAAATTACAATATCTTATATAAATAATGCTTTTAATGTCAATAAAAAAAACACAGCGTTTGCTGTGAATCTAAGATTCGGAAGATGGGGGATTCGAACCCCCGGTACCTTGCGGTACACATCGTTTCCAACGATGCGCGATCGACCACTCTGCCAACCTTCCATGTAAAATGCCAATCTACCATAGGAAAAACCCCTTGTTTTTCAAGGGATTCCCATGATGATAATCAGATTTATTTCTTCACAATACTAATATCTGCGTAATGCACAAACAAGAAGATGATAAATGCTGTGATGGTGAAATCAATAACTAGTGAAAGTACTTTACCATACAAAATTCCCTTATAGGAAAGATCTTCAATTTTCTTGATTTTCATCTTTGTAAGCACTGGTTTGAGGATGAGTGGGGTAATGAGGTCATCAATGAGTCCTGTGACCAAATTTCACACTTTGGTCGCGATGAGAAGCCCGATTGCGACACCAAAAACATTGTATTGTGAAAGAAAATCCATGAATCATGTAAGTATTGTTTCCATTTTGGGAGAAATATTAGAAACTAAAGCACTATATTTACAATTTTACCTGGGACATAGATGATTTTTTTGATCTCGGTAGTGAGTCGTGGTGAGATTTTATCGTTTGATTTGACCATCTCCATAACTTCGTCTTGGGTAGCTGTAGGAGATGTTTCGATGACACCTCTCACTTTACCATTAATTTGGATGGCGAGATTTACTGAAGATGCGAGCATCTTGGCAGGGTCAAATGTTGGCCAAGTTCCTGAGATGAAGATAGACTCTTTGTGACCAGTGGATTCTCGAAGTTCTTCTGCGAGATGTGGTGCAAATGGTGCGATTATTGTTGTGAGAGCGTCAAATGTTTTAGGATCGATATGTTCTAGTTCGCTCAATTTGTTTACAAGAATCATGAGTTGTGAAATGCTCGTGTTGAATTTGAAGTCATCCATTTCTTCAGTCAGCTTCTTTATGGTTTGATGTACTATAGCTTCTGCGTCTTGTGGTAAAATATACTTATTATCTATCTTTTCTCCGATAAGGATAATCTTCTCGAGGAATTTTTTAACTCATTTCATACCGTTTGTACTTCGAGCGATAGCCTGATCAAATGGTCCCATAAATAGCTCATAGGTCCTAAAGGTATCTGCTCCAAATTCTGCGATTACTTGATCTGGAAGTACTACGTTACCTCGTCTTTTGGACATTTTACGACCATCCTCAGCCATAATAAGTCCTACTGGTTTGTATTTGAGAAATGGTTCTGGTTGTGTTACAAGTCCGAGATCAAACAAGAAATTTTGCCAAAATCTAGCATAAATAATATGTCTTGTGACATGTTCAGCTCCTCAAACATAGGTATCTACTGCGCCTCGGTATTTTTCTCTTTCTGCAGAAACAAATTGTTCTGAATTTTTGGGATCCATATATCTAAGCCAATATCGGCTTGATCCTGCCCATCCTGGCATTGTGTTGGATTCTCTATGAGCTGGCTTTCCACATTTTGGACATGGTGTATTGATCCAGTCTGCTACGTCGGCAAGCGGTCATTCTTCAGTACCTGTAGGTTCATAATTTTCTACATCTGGTAGGAGAAGAGGTAAGTCTGATTCATTCATTGGGACGATACCACAGTCATCACAGAAGACTACTGGGAACGGTTCGCCTCGATATCTTTGTCTAGAGAATACCCAGTCTTGGATTCTATAATTACATTTAACTCCTCACCTGTTTCTCTCTGTAAGTCGGATTTGCATCTTGGCAATAGCTTCGTCAGAAGTGAGCCCAGTGAATTCACCTGAGTCTACGAGTATTCCTTTGTCTGGATAACATTGGATACCATTGAGAAAAGTATTCCACATTTGTGCATGATGTGGTCGATTAATTTCATTAGTTACATCCTCTCTTTTTACCCACTTAACTGTATGTTTTCATTCTTGAATTTCTGAATCTATTTGATTCTCAGAAGTTAATTTTACATGGAAAAATTGTCCCAAAGTTTTTTGATTTTTATTCTTGGTATATCTATATGCAAATGCCTGAATAAATGATCCATCTACTGGTCAAATTATTTCAAAATCTGTATATCATGTTTCTTCAACAATCTCTTTTTTGAGTGCTTCGAGTTCTGTTTCTCAAGTTTCTATTCAACCTCCTACAAAATGACATTTGTGAGGATTTTCTTCGATTTCCAATAAGAACTCTCATTTTGAGTTTTCTATAATTGCATCAACGGTAGATCTTTGTAATGTTTCTACATCATTTCTTACTTCCCCTGTATAGATTGGTGCAATACTTTGGATAATAGGAATATTATATTTCTTAGCAAATTCATAATCTCTTTCATCGTGAGCTGGTACAGCCATAACTACTCCTGTACCATAATTAGCGAGGACGTAGTCTCAGATATACACTGGGATTTTGTCTCCATTAAATGGATTGATTGCGTAGGTTCCTGTGAATACTCCTGTCTTTTCTTTTTGGAGTTCAGTTCTTTCGAGTTGAGTTTTGAATTTAGCTTGTTCTTTGTATGCTTCGACAGAAGCTCTGTGATCTGGAGTGGTGATGCTGTCTACGAGTGGATGTTCTGGTGCCATTACGACAAAAGACATACCAAAAACAGTATCTACACGAGTTGTGTACACTTCGAAGAAGTCTTTGGAATTTTCGATTTCCATCTTGAATTGAGTACCTTCTGATTTTCCGATCCAGTTTCTTTCGAGATCTTTCATAGATTCATCTCGATTGAGTGCATCTAGTCCTGAAATCAATCTATCTGCGTATTTTGTAATTCTGAGTACCCACTGTCTCATAGGTTTTTGTTCTACTTCAGATCCACAACGTTCACATTTACCATCGTCTAGATCTTCGTTTGCGAGACCAGTCATACACTTTGGACATCGATTGATAGGCTTGTAATCAACGTATGCCAAACGTTCATTGTCGAGAATTTTGTTGATGTCTTCCTGACTTTTTCCTTCTGCTTTTAGCTTAGTTTCAAGTTCTGAAAGTGGTTTAGCTTTTTTGGCTGTTTCGTCGTAGTAATGGGTGTAAAATTTGAGAAAAAGTGTCTGTGTCCATTTGTAATAGTCAGGATCAGCAGTACTAAATGATCTATCTCGATCATATGTACATCCAAACATTTCTAATTGTTTGATATATGTAGTGATGTTTTTGTCTGAGACATCTTGTGGTTTCATCTTGTTGTCGATGGCGTATTGTTCTGTACCAAGTCCAAATGTGTCGAATCCCATTGGGTGCAGTACGTTGAATCCTTGGAGTGTCTTTTTGCGAGCAATTGTATCAGATGCGACAAATCCTTTTGGATGTCCTACGTGAAGTCCTGCTCCAGATGGATAGGGAAACATATCCAAAATGTAATATTTTGGCTTATTATTTTCTTCTACTTTGTAGAGATTACTGTCTTTTCGGATTTTCTGTCGTTTTTTTCCGATGTCTTGGAGATTCATATATGTCTAGTAAATGGGTAAATATCTCTTATTAGATTAGTTTTTTGATGAAGAAAATCAATTGAATTATCTTTGAGCGTAAACGAAAAGGTGCAAGAATTCTTGCACCTCTCTGTTATTTGAGATCTTTGTGGAGTAGTGATAAAAATTCATCTACTCTTTTCACATTAAATTTACAAAATGGACCGAAGTTGTCTTTAATTTCTTCTTTAAATTCAACGATTCCTTTTTCTTCCATAGTTACTTTTATGGTCTCCCATGCATCCTTTTCTATGGTTATCATCATAATTCCTGTTGTCTCAGATTTAGTATTCTCTGATTCAATAGAACAGTAGTATCCCCACTGATTTTTTAGATTATACACAATAAGTATTTTCATATATTTTTGTATTGGTTTCTTTTTTATTTATATGTATTTAATATATAAAGTCAACTAAAAAATTATTACTAAAAAAGCCCCGTATATTGTGTAGGGCTTTGTTTTTTATTATTTCTTATTTATTTTTGGGTGCGAGAATTTTGATTCCATAGATAACAATAATTGCTATTGCTCCAGTAATAACTGTCTTGATAGAGGAATCAATACTTTGTTCTATAGTAAAAGCATTCCATAAATATGTTGTCCAGATTCCCGCTAAAGCAATCAGTGCTAGTATTCCTATAATTTTGATTGATTTTTTTATCATTGATTGGGTGAGAAAAAATAAAAATTAGAATTGTACTTTAGGTGCAACTTTTTCAGCTTCTGTGATAGTAAAATATGATGTTTCACTACTATATCCAAATGTATTTCAAATTACATTTCCAGGGAAGGCCATTATAGCATTGTTATATTCTTTGATAGTTGCATTGTAGTATCTTCTAGATGCAGCAACTTGGTTTTCTATGTCACTAAGTTGTGTTTGGAGTTGAAGAAAATTTGTGTTTGCTTTGAGATCAGGGTATGCTTCAGCTGTAGCGAAAACTGTTTTGAGTGCACCGGTTAGGTTTGCATCAGCAGCAGCTTTTTCACTTGGAGCTTTGGCATTCATCCACGCTGTTCTCGCTTTAGTAAGTTCTTCGAGTGTTCCTTTTTCATGAGTAGCATATCATTTTACGGTATTTACCAAATTTTCTACGAGATCAACTCTCATTTTCATTTGAACATCCATATCAGAATATGCATTTGCGATAGCATTTTTTAATGAAACAATTTTGTTATACATCATTATAACTACTGCAATAATTACGATAACAACTATAGGTACGATATACATTCTTTAATAAGAAGAGAATAAAAGTATTATTTTTTATTAGAGTATGACTTTGTTTTTTTCTTTCAATAGTAATTTTGACTCTAGAAGCTACCACCTCATCCTCCACCTCATCCTCATCATGAGCTACCACCTCATCCTCCAAATCAGCTAGAAGATCTTGGTGCAACAGAACAAGAATTTATATAGGTATTCATCGTTGTGAATGTAGCGATATTTAATAGGCTTCCAGTTTCGCTATGATACCAATTTCTAGAATATTCAGCGACCAAATCTTCTATCTTTTTTAAAAGAGTTGTTTCTAATCCAAAGAGAACTGCCCAAGGCAATAATTTATTTATGTAATCTGGATCATTTTTGAGTTCTGCCTCTATAACTGGTCTTTCTACTTTTTCTAAAAATTCTTTGTATCCGCGAAGTTGTTCAAATATATCTTCTCCCTCTGGTGTCAATATATTGGAAAGTCATAAAAATCCCCCTGCTTTTGCTAATTTGCTTTCTTCTCGTCTGTCTGATAAAACACCAGTGATACGGTTTACTTTTTTATATGTATCTTCATCTATAGCTACATCATCTAAGTTTACATCATATATTCCAAAGAAATTTTGGTAGAGTTGATCATCTAGTAGTGAAGTTCCTGTAGGTCTTCAACTTTTTTCTATAATATGAAATGTTTTTGATGAAAACCAGCCAAAAAAATATTTTTCCACTTTTTGTTCTATTGTGATCCGTCACTTGCTTGCCCAATAATAAAGTATTATAGGAAATATTTTGGAATTTTCACTTCCATATCGAAATCGAAATGCGTCAATTGGTTCTATATTTTGTGGTGGTTTATAATATATGGTTATTGGTTTTTTACTACATCGTGCACATCAATCAGTACTAAAAAGAGATCATCGTATTCATTTTGTTCCACGCTTTTTATTCAAAATTACACTTAGAATAATTATGAAAGGAATAATGTTTCATATAAATTTACCAAATAGATTGATAATTGCTTCTACCGTAAATGATGGATTATTTGTTGAAGCTTTATTTGAATCTTCTTGATAATTATCTGGTAGCGAAAAATAATCTGGATTAAATTTTAGACCAATCGTTAATCATTCTTGTGAATGTAATGATCCATCCATTAATCACCCAATTATTGTGGTTGGTGATTCTTGTCTTATAGTAGCTCATTGTACTTTTTTTTCTCATTCAGAACCATATACCACAAAAGATTCTCATGAACCAAAGGTGGTATTTTTTGGTAGTGTGATTTTAAATGATATATTTTTGATTGTAGTATTTCGTTTTGTTCCTATCATATTTCGATATAGTTCATCTCGAGTAGAAAAATGTCCTATTGCGTTTTTTACATCATAATTGATAGTGTATATATGATCTCAAATAACGGTCTTATTTAAATCTCCCATCTTAATTTCATAATTGTCATTTATAATAGAATTAGACAATATAGGATCACTGTTGGAAGTTAAATTTTCTATTTCAATCTGACGACCATTTGAATTTATGGGTATATCTCTATAAATTCCATGTCTTGCTTCTGAAAAATTGGCGGTAATATTTTCTGTGACATGCATAGATCCATCTGTATTTACTTGCATATCTACATCATATTTACTGATAGTATATCCACCCTGATCAGCTGAAGCGAATGCAACTGAAAATCAGATAAGAAATAAAAAAGAAAGTACTATTTTTTTCATTTTTGTTTTGAAAAATAAATATTTGTATTATTTTATAGGTTTTCCCTATAAAATCAAATAATTTGAGTTTGTTTTGCATTTTTGGTCTAAAACTGTACACTGCTGTCCATATTTATCACTATATTATGTGTATGGGAAAATTAGATTTTAAAATTTTGAAACAGAAGTGAAATGCTAGAGTTGGTCAAATTACGCTCAATGGTGTGACTTTGACGACACCGGTTTTTATGCCTGTCGGAACCAAGGCTACCATCAAAGGTATTGCTCTCGATATGCTCAAGGATCCAACATACATAGGAGATCAGAATCCAATTAAATTAATCTTAGCAAATACATTTCATTTATATTTACGTCCGGGAGATGAACTTATAAAAAAAGCTGGATGACTTCACGAATTTGAACATTGGCAAGACGGTTTGATTTTGACGGACAGTGGTGGTTTTCAAGTATTTAGTCTTGGGCTAAGTAAAGCTAATGATGCACTAAACACTTCTCCACATAATGTGAAAATGAAACTTATGGAAGAATGAGTGAAATTTAGTTCGCCATATGATGGTTCCAAACATATGTTTACTCCTGAGAAAGTGGTAGATATTCAGTCTAATTTCGGAAGTGATATTATGATGGTGCTCGATGTATGTAGTCCTGCGGATGCTGATAAAAAAACGATCGAAAAACATATGCATATGACGCATCGTTGGGCGAGAAGAGCATTTAATCATCTGAAACCTAAATATGACGATGTTCGTGGTGTTTTGTTTCCTATTGTGCAATGAGGTTCTCATTTAGATTTGAGAACGCAGTCTGCTGAGTTTCTTTCTCAATTTGCTTGGGATGGAATCGCAATTGGGTGAGTGAGTGTCGGGGAAAGCAAAGATCTGATCAAAAAAGTTGTAGAACATACAACTCCACTTTTACCTAATGATAAACCTAGATATTTGATGTGAGTAGGGACCCCCGAAGATATTAAACATGCTATTGAACATTGAGTAGATATGTTTGATTGTGTTTTGCCTACGAGATTAGGGAGACATGGAAGTGCATTTTCAAAAGATGGATTGATCAAAATGGGTAATGCTAAACATAGGGAAGATATGACGCCTCTGACGGATGATTGTACCTGTTATACCTGCAAAAATTTTACTAAAGCGTATCTCTTTCATCTTGTGAGAGAAAATGAGATGATGTGAGGTATTTTGTTGAGTTTACACAATATTATGTATCTTCACAAGATTGTAGAAGATTGGAAAAGAGATTTTTTGGCTAGTGACTAATTTAAAAATATATAGGAATATTTTTGTATGTATTCTTAAATTTTTGATATAAAGCGAAATGAAGATGCGGTAAATCCATTCTTCAACTTGTTCCTGTATATCAGAGTATTTGTCATTTTTTGATATAATTTCATACTTCTAATCCTTGTATAGAGGGAGAATATTGATCTAAGTGTATATATTCTGACATTGTAGTATTTTCGTGTAGTATACTTACTACATTACATTTTTCTCAATATTCTGCTTGTATTCAGTATTCGTTAAATTGATCTACTAGATAAATTATTTTTCCATCATCTATTGCTTGTACTGGAGTACCAATCGGAACCAAAAAATCAATTGCATGTTCGCTGTTATACTCTTTTGTGTGGGTCAAAGGACTTCCGTCTATATGTATTTTTTTGTTCCATCCCATGCGTAATGTTTGTAATAATTCTGGCTTCGTACGTAAATCTACTGGCCATTTTTTATTAATACTTTCCAAACTCAATATTTTTTCTAGTTTTGGCAAAATATCATTAATGTATGCTGTATATTTACTTTCTTGTATAATTTCTTTGGTAAAGGGGATTGGGTATATATGATCTAACATAGATTTTCATACCAGATAAACATCTATGTTATATATATTTAGTATATAAAGGCAATATTTTTGAAAAGATGTTTACAATAACAAAAAAAGACTGCATTTGCGGTCTTTCTTAGTAACTAAAATTATTTTTTCTTGCTAGCTTTTTTGGCTATTTTTTTACTTATTTTTTCTGATTTTTTTGCTATTTTAGTTGTGTTTATTTTTGCTTTTGTCCCAGAATTGATATATGTTCCTGTTCCAAAATGTTCTTTGTCTCCAGATCACAAATGTTCTTTATCTCCAGATTTCCCCTTTTCTCCTGATCCAAAATGAAATCATGAACCAAATTCTCCCTTAAATCATGAACCCAAATGTTCTTTATCTCCAGATTCTATATGTTGTCTTTCTCCGGATCAATCCTTTTCTCCAGATCAAAAATGTTTTCCTCATGTTCTTTGTTCCATATTGCCTCTATTTTCATTGTCTTTGTTCATAGATGCGCTAGCTTGTCATCCGATAATAACTGACATACTTAAGACCGCAATTCCCCCGATAATAATTTTTTTGTTCATACTTTTATTAGTAAACAAATAAAATGTTCACTAAATAAGACGATAGAGTTTTTTGAAAATTTGAAAAAATCCTCTATACGGTGACAGAGGATTCTTTGTTTGTATTTACTTGTTTATTTAGCAACAGTTCCTGTTGTAGGGGCAGGGATTTGTGCTTGAAGTGTTTTTTTTGCACTAGATAATGCGTCTTTTATAGCTTGTACTCTACTTTTTTGAAGAATTTCATCAATTTGTTGAACAAGGTCTTTGAGTGGCTTGATTTCAAGTTTCATATCTATTTTGTCACCAGAACCAAGATGCTCTTTATCTCCAGATCCAAGTTTTTGTCCAGAACCAAGATGTTCTTTATCACCTGATCCAAGTTTTGGTCATTCTCCTGGTTTTTGTCCTGATCACATCCCTGGTTTATCACCTGATCCAAGTTTTGGCTTTTGTTCAGTTTTTTTATTGTCTACTGTTTTTTTGTTTGCTATAATTTTGGCACCATTTTTAGATTGTTGTACTTGTACTTTGCTTGGTGCTGTTTTTTTTGCTGTAGCTGCATTTGCTCCTTGAGTGAGCACTAATGTCATGCTTGCAAGTGCCATTAGTCCAATAATAATTTTTTTGTTCATGATATATTTTATGATAATATAAAAACTGTTTATATTTTTTGAACTTGATATTTTTTCAAGATCTGCTTATATAATTCACGAACAGCGAGATAGATCAATCATCCTCCTATTGGTAGCATCCATTCGTCCAAAGCCAATGGTCAGAAGCCAAAATACATCTGTCCTACGGGTGTATATATAAGTGTCATAATTAATCAGATTCCGATTGCAAATGCATAAAGGAGTTTCTTGTTTGCTCGAAGATATGGAGTAAATATATGTTGTGTAAGACCAGCTCTACGAGATACAATATTCATATACTGACACATCATCATAGTTGTATAAGTAATTGATGTAGCACTTGCATATATTGCAGTCGTTGTTTGTAATCCATTTGGTGTGATGTGATGCATCCAAAAGAACACCATGTACATTACATATCCAATACCTCCCATTAACGCTCCAGATCGAATTAAATCAATAATCATAAATTTATTGATAATATGTTCTTGAGTATCTCTTGGTTTATCTTTCATAATATTTTTTTGAGCTGGATCTCGTGTAAGCGCTGTGAGCGGTCACATTTCTCAGATCAGATCAATTGCCAAAATTTGAACAGCTGTGATGGCAATAGGAACATTCCAAATAGCACTAACTACCAAACTTATTAATATTGCAAATAATTCTCATCCATTTGACGTGATACAAGAAATTGTTGTTTTTTTGAGATTTTGATACATAATTCTTCCTTCATTTACGGCGTGAATTAATGTTCCGAAACTATCATCGAGGAGAACGATTTCAGCAGCTTCTTTGGCTACATCTGTTCATATTTTTCCCATAGCAACTCAGATGTCTGCGCCTTTGAGGGCGGGAGCATCATTGATTCCATCACCGGTAACGGCTACTACAAATCAAGCCTCTTTGATTAATTGAACTATTCTGAGTTTATCCTCAGGCGCAGCCCTAGAAAAGATGAGCGAATTGTTTGTTTTGATGATGCTCAGAAGATTTGTGTTGTTTAGTGTTTTGAGCTCATCTCCGGGGATTACTAAGAGTTTCCCTTTCTGATCAAGTCCTATATTATGTCCAATAGCTTCTGCTGTGCTTCCATAATCACCGGTAATCATAATGATCTTTATCTTAGCATCATAGGCTGCCTTGATAGCAGCGGGAACTTCTTCTCTAGCAGGATCTTCAATCGCACAAATACCCATAAAAATTAAATCAGATTCTGTTTGTTGCATGGTTGTTTTTTCATTGTATGGACTTGTTTCTTTGTAGGCAAATCCAATATCTCTCATGGCTAGTTTTGCATAATTTTCTATTTGTTCTGAAATTATTTTTCTGTCTGTTTCTGTAATTGGTCTTATTACTTTTCCGTCATATATTTGCGTACTGTGTTCTAGAATAGCTTGTGGCGATCATTTGACGAATGCAATATGTTTACCGTCTATTTCACGAATAGATGACATCATTTTTCTCACAGAATCAAATCCATATTGATGACTTTGTGGAGTAGTTGTTCTCAATTTTTCTACGTCAAATCCAGCTTTTTGCGCGAGACTAATAAGTGCTCATTCTGTTGGATCACCTATACAATATCGCGTTTGATGTTCTTCATCAGGAGGATTTGTTTTAGCATTTGACGCGAAAAATGCAGCTTCGAAAAAACGTTTCCCTATAGTATCAGTATTTTTTCGTCCTACAATGGTTCCGTCTGGATGATATCCAGTTCCTGTGATTTCATATGATTTTCCACCAATAATGACATCTTTGACAGTCATTTCATTTTTGGTGAGTGTTCCTGTTTTGTCCGTACAAATAATATTTACACACCCAAGCGTTTCTACAGCTGAAAGTTGTTTAATAAGAGCTTTATTTTTGGCTAATCTTCCTGCAGCTAGCGATAAGGCAATACTTACCTGAGCTGGCAATCCCTGAGGTACCATAGCAGCTGCAATTCCTACTGCAAAAATAAATGCTTCTTTGAGGGTGAAATGAACAAAGAGTGTCACTAGTACCAATACTGCACACAAAATTAAGGTTCCTATGGTCAGCTTTTTGGCGATATTCTTCATTTCATTTTGCAGTGGAGAACTGTTGATTGGTTGTTGTTGTGAAAGGTTTGCGATTCTTCAAAGTTCTGTATTCATCCCTGTAGAAACTACCGTACCTCGTCCATATCAGGTTGCTACTGTCGTTCCCAT
>JBAXSM010000003.1:0-49239 GCA_037130715.1 Candidatus Absconditabacteria bacterium | reverse complement strand
ACCGCTTTCATGACAGGTTACTTTTCATGAAGAATCCCAAACTTAGAAAAAAAGTCAGATTTATCTCCTTCTCAACCTAAAGAATGATAGAACCAAAAAGAGATAATTCCATCTCAAGTCTTGATCCAAACTTTAGAAAAAAATTTGATCCATGGTGGTCAGAAGTAATCAAAAAGTATCCTACGGCTAGGTTATTTGAAACTAGGAGATCGTCTGAAAGACAGAAATGGCTGTATGGAATAGGGAGAACCCATGATTTACAGAAAAAACCAGTAACACGGACTTTGACCTCAAGACATATACTGGGAACGGCAGTAGATGTGGTTTTTGTCCAAAAAGATGGAAATATTGGTCGAAACTGACCATACGGAGATTTAATTGTTATGGCTAAAAAATATGGAATAAGAAATTTGAAACCAACCGAAACATGCCACTTTGAGGGGTAAACTTTAAAAAATATTATTACAGAAAATATAAGGGCTTAAATAAATAAGTCTAATTTTTAATTGATTGAAAATAGTCCTCGAATAATTATAATCTTTCTGGACAGATTTTTTTATTAAAATAAAAATAGTTTCATGGCACACAATGAAGATACAAGAGTGAAAATTCCAGCTATTTTACATCTATGTAGACTAGGATACAAGTATATATCATTGAAGGATGCTAAACGAGATATAGATACAAACATCTTTACCGATATATTTTTTGAAAGTATAAAAAAAATAAATGACCCTAAAATAGAACAAGATGATATAAAAAGACTATATGAAAAAATAAGTCTTATCTTGGATAATGAAGATTTATGAAAGGAATTTTACGAAAAATTAATATCAAATGAAATTAAATTAATTGATTTTGAAAACTTTGAAAACAATAGTTTTCATGTAGTAACCGAACTTACATGTAAAAATGGAGACGACGAATTCAGACCAGATATAACATTACTTATAAATGGTATGCCTTTAGCCTTTATTGAAGTAAAAAAACCAAATAATAAAGAAGGTATTTTAGCAGAGAGAAACAGAATAAATACTCGTTTTCAAAATAAAAAATATAGAAGATTCATCAATTTAACCCAACTTCTTGTATTTTCAAATAATATGGAATATGACTCTGAATCTATAGAACAAGTTGAATGAGCTTATTATTCAAGTACCTCGCACCATAAAACAATTTTTAATGCTTTCAAGGAAGATAAAAATGTTGAGATCTTAGATCTAAAAAAAATATTGTTATGAGAAGATGAAGAAGTAGAAAATTTTGTATTAAAAGACAATAATTTAAATGTTATTAAACATAGTCCAGAGTTTCTTGTAAATAAAGATATAGATTCTCCGACTAATAGAATCTTGACTTCAATTTTCAGTAAACAAAGATTTGCTATGCTTTTGAGATACTGAATAGCTTATGTAAAAGAGCATGATTGATTACAAAAACATGTTATGAGATATCCTCAATTTTTTGCGACAAAAGCCATAGAGCAAACTATAGATAAAGGAATAAAAAAAGGTATTATTTGGCATACACAAGGAAGTGGTAAAACAGCTCTTTCTTTTTACAATGTTAGATATTTAACTGATTATTTTCAAAAGAAACATATAATTCCTAAGTTTTATTTTATAGTTGATCGTTTAGACTTATTGTTACAAGCAAAGAGAGAATTTTCTTGTCGTGGGCTTACAGTTCATACAGTTAATTCAAAGGAAGAATTGATAAGAGATTTCCAAAGTAATAAGAATGTTCATAATCTAAAATGAGAACTTGAGATAACTGTCGTGAATATACAAAAATTCAAGGAGGATACAGGTATTCTAAATAGTAGTTTATATAATACAAACACCCAAAGAGTATATTTTCTAGATGAAGTTCATCGTAGCTATGATCCCAAAGGTAGTTTTCTTGCAAATCTTATGACATCAGATAGAGATGCAATTATTATTTGACTTACTGGAACACCACTTATAGGAAAAGACAAAACCTCAAAAGCTATTTTTGGAGATTATATTCATAAATATTACTACAATTCTTCAATTGCTGATGGATATACCCTAAAACTTATTCGTGAAGGAATAGAAACTGGATATAAAATGAAACTGCAAGAAACTTTGAAGGAGATTAAAGTTCTTCAATGAGATGTAGAAAGAAGAGTTATATATGCTCACGAGAAGTTTGTTAGTCCAATGCTTGATTACATAATCAATGATTTTGAAAAAAGTCGTATCATGTATGGAGATAAGACTATAGGTGCAATGGTGGTTTGTGATAGTTCCGATCAAGCAAAAATGATGTTTGATGTTTTTCAAAAAAAATATGCAGACAATCTTAAATCTAGCCTTATTTTACATGATATTGGAGATAAAGAAACAAGAAAAAGTGAAATAGATGATTTTAAAGAAGGGAAAATAGATTTTCTCTTTGTGTACAATATGTTACTAACTTGATTTGATGCAAAAAGACTAAAAAAACTATATATTTGAAGAGTTATTAAGAAACATAATTTATTACAAACCCTTACTCGTGTAAATAGACCATATAAAGATTTTCACTATGGTTATGTAGTAGATTTTGCAGATATTCGTAAAGAATTTGATGCAACAAATAAAGCTTATTTCGACGAGTTACAAGAAGAGCTTGGTGATGAGATGCAGACATATTCAAATCTCTTCTTATCAAAAGAAGAAATAGAATCTGAAATTGAACTAATAAAAGATAAACTATTCCGTTTTGATTTACAAAATGCTGAGATCTTTTCAAAACAAATAACCGCCATTCAAGACAAAAAAGATATTCTTGAAATCAAGAAAGCCCTTATGAGTGCAAAAAATCTGTATAACATGATCCGTTTGATGTGACACTATGAACTTCTTGAGAAAATAGACTTCAAAAAACTTGCTTTATTATACAATGAAACAGAAAATCACCTTAATTTAATTAATCTTAAAGATTCATTAGAAAACAATACAGAAACTACAAATATTCTTAATTTAGCTTTAGAAGATGTCATTTTCTCATTTCGTAAAATTTCAGAAGAAGAGATGATAATAGCAGACAAATTAAAAAACACTTTAAAAAAGACAAGAGAAGCTATGGGATGAAATTTTGATAAACACGATAAAGAATTTGTCTCTTTATACGAAGAATTAAAAAGATTGTTTGATAAAAAGAATCTAGATGAAATAACACAAGAAGAGATGAATAATAATATTCAAGCTCTAGAAAAAATTTATAATGCAATTATGGACTTGAATAGAAGGAACGACTTACTTAAAGTAAAGTACGAAAACGATGAAAAGTATGCAAGGCTTCATAAGAGAATAATGGAGGACAAAAATGTTAATGCTCGTGAGATAACGATTTTTGAAACACTTATGGATATCAAAAATGAGGCTGATCAAAAAGTGCTTGATAATGCTCGTATGATTCAAAATGAAGATTATTTCACAAAATTTATGAGTCCTATTGTAATTACAAATTTTGAAAATCATGGCATAAAGTTAGATTTGCAATCTGCAAAAGAAATAAATAATCAAGCTACTCAAGAATATCTTTATCAATTTAGCAACACATCCAAATGGTAGAACAAAATTTCACACAAAAAACCAAACAGCTTATAGATAATATTAAAAAAGTGTGTGCAAACTATGGACTTGGTAACGATTGAAATGAATTCAAAATAATTACACAAGTTTTTCTATATAAATTTATGAATGACAAATTTGGCTATGAAGTTAAGAAAATAGATAATAAACTAAAAAATGCTGAAAATTGGGAAATTGAGATCAAAAAATATTCAGAGAATGATTATGAATTTTTGCTTTCTAAAATGAGTCCAGATAGTGCTAGATTCTATCCTGATCATTTTCTTTCAACACTCTATAACAAACAAAACCAATCACAGTTTGCTAAATTATTTGATGACACATTAAGAGATATTGCAAAGGTAAATAATGATATATTTGCCGTAAAAACAGAATTAGGAACTAAAATACAGTTATTTGAAGAATTAACTCAATATATTGCAGATAGTGGGAAAAGAGATGATTTTGCAAAAGCAATAATAAACCAACTTATTGATATAAATTTTGAAGATATATTCACTCAGAAATTTGATTTTTTCTCAACAATATTTGAATATCTTATTAAGGACTACAATAAGGACGGTGGTTGAAAATATGCAGAATATTATACTCCTCATGCAGTAGCAAAAATCATGTCTGCTATTATGGTAGATAAACCAGTCAGTAATGTTACAGTCTATGATCCATCAGCAGGTTCTGGAACATTATTGATGAATATTGCCCATACTATCTGAGAAGATAAGTGTACTATTTATTCACAAGATATCTCACAAAAATCTTCTTGAATGTTAAGATTGAATTTGATTTTAAATAATTTAGTACACTCCATCCCAAACATTATTCAAGGGAATACTTTACTTGATCCATATCACAAACAATGATCAGATTTAATGAAATTTGATTATATAGTTTCAAATCCACCATTCAAATTGGACTTCTCAGACTTTAGAGATGATCTTGATACAAAGGAAAATTCTGAAAGATTTTTTGCTGGAATTCCCACAATTCCACAAAAGAAATTAGAATCTATGTCAATATACCTACTTTTTATTCAACATATTATGTATTCTCTTTCTTCAAAAGGGAAGTCAGCAATAGTTGTCCCTACTGGATTTATTACTGCTCAAAGTGGTATAGAAAGAAAGATCAGAGAAAGACTTATTGATAGAAAAATGCTTAAAGGAGTTGTAAGCATGCCAAGTAATATCTTTGCAACTACAGGGACAAATGTATCTGTAATATTTATTGACAAAGAAAATACTGATGGGAAAGTTGTTTTAATGGATGCTTCAAAACTATGAACAACTATCAAAGATGGTAAAAATCAAAAAACACTACTTTCATCAGAAGAAGAACAGAAAATTATAGATGTATTTCATGGGAAAGAGCAAATAGAAGGACTATCAATGATTGTCAGTTACGATGAAATCAAAGAAAAAAAATATAGCTTTAGTGCAGGACAATATTTTGATGTTAAAATAGATTATACGGATATAACACAAGAAGAATTTGCTAATAAAATGGAAAATTATGAAAAGAATCTATCTGAATATTTTGATTTATCTAGAGAATTGGAAAATCAAATTTTTAACCAGTTAAAGGGGTTGAAGTATGAATAAATTCATAAAAACAAAACTTTATTGAAAACTGAAAATCAAGCACGGATTCCCTTTTTTATGAGAGAATTTTTCAACTGCTTGAAAATATATAATTCTTACTCCTTGAAACTTTTATGAGAAATGATGATTTAAATTTGAAGAAAAGAAAGCGAAATATTATAATTGAACTTTCCCTGAAAGCTATATAACAAAGAAATGAGATGTTGTTGTAGCTATGACAGAACAAGCACCTTGATTATTATGAAGTGCTTGATTTATACCAGAAAATGATAAGTTTTTACATAACCAAAGAATTTGATTAGTTGAAGTTAAAGAAAGCGAATTAGATAAAAATTTTACTTGCTATTTATTTAATACAGATACAGTTAGAAGACAATTAAGGCTTAGTTCAAGCTGAACAAAAGTGAAGCATACTTCTCCTGATAGAATTTATGATGTAGAAGTTTTCATACCTTCTGATGTAATATATCAAAAAAAGATAGCGGATTTTATTAGAAAACTTGAATTAAAAATAGAAGTTAATAATAAAATAGCTACGGAATTGGAAAATATAACAAAAAACCTGTATAATTACTGGTTTTTACAGTTTGATTTTCCAAATGAGAATAGAAAGCCCTACAAATCCAACGGTGGTAAAATGGTATGGAGCGATGAGTTAAAAAGAGATATTCCGAAGTGATGGAAAGCAGAAAATCTAAAAAACAATTCATTAACAAATTTAATAAAACCAGGTATTGATAAATTTGATAATGAAAAGACTTATCTAGCGACAGCTGATGTAAAAGATAGTGATGTAAATTTTGGAGCTGATAAAGTCACTTTTGAGAATAGAGAGTCAAGGGCAAATATGCAACCAATAAAAAATTCTATATGGTTTGCGAAGATGAAAAACAGTAAAAAAGTTTTATATTTCTGAGATTACTCAAATCATTTCTTAGAAAATTTTATACTATCTACAGGATTTGCAGGCTTAGAATGTAAAGAAAAATATTACTTAGAATATATCTGGGAAGTTATAAATAATGATAATTTTGAAATGATAAAAGATAGATTATCGAATTGAGCTACACAAGAAGCGATTAATAACGATTCAATGGTATTTATTCCTTTGGTTGTTCCAAGTGAAGAAATTTTGAAAGAATATCACAAAAAGACTTCAGAAATCCATAAAAAAATCTATCTAAATCAGATAGAAAACCAAAAACTTACAGAACTTCGTGATTGGCTTTTACCAATGCTAATGAATGGACAAGTGGCAGTAAAGTAGTTTTTTAATAAATTGTTTTCAAAAATAAGATACTTAAATTCGGACATCTAATGATTACAATTAGTAATAAGTTATTTATCTTCAAAATATATAATTTATGAGAAAATATGATTATCACAAAATTTCAGATGATGACTTTGAGACACTTGTTGGTCTTGTATGTAAGGCAAGACTAGGTGATTGATTTACTTGATTTTCAAAAGGTCGTGATTGATGAAGAGATTGAACTTTCAATTGAACAGCATATTCGTTTCCAAGCAAAAGCAATCCTCGGAAATGAACTTTTATTATTCAATCAAAACATTCGAACTCAGCAACGACAAGTATATCTGATACAGATTTCTTTTCTCCAACAGCTGTTACTTGCTTAATAAACAAAGAAATTGAAAAAATATTAAAACTAAAAGAACAATGAGAGAACATAGAGAATTACATCATATTTACTAATAGAAGCAATCCATGAAACAAACATCAAGAAATAATAGATTACATCAGCAATAAGACTTGAATACAAAATGTGTTTTTATTCACTTCAAAACGACTTGATGATCATTTTGCATTCAACCCCAAAATTATAGAATCATATGACCTTTCGTATAGTATGGAACCATTAGATATTCGCTCACAAGATATAGCCAATATAATTGATGGTATGTATAGTAAATTCCAGGATTTAAAGAAAGAATGATCATCATTCCCTGATGATGAATTTACTTTTATGCCAATTATTGAGAAGGCTAAATTGAACAATATGTCAGAATCATACTTAAATACTGCAATTGAAGAATATGATGTTATATATCCAAAAATACAATATTTTATGGGTGATCCAAAGAATTTATGTTTTCAAAAAAAATATAGTGAAATTATCGCAGTTCTTAGAGATGAGATAAGTTCAAAAAAGGTTAACTACAAATCAATGGATGAAATCTTTAATGAAGTATATAATTTGATTGAATCTGAAGACATATTTAGTAAGAATGAAATGCCCAAAGTATTTATAAAAGTTTTTTTGTGATTTGCATTTGCAAACTGCGACTTATGAGAGAAAATCACTCAAGAAAGTGCAAAAAAGATAAGTTTAGATAAATTACTATAGCTGTATATGTTAATACCTAATAAATTTACTAATCCTGATTATTCCTTACTAAGAGTTAGTTCCTTAGTGCTTTCAAAATTAATAAAAAAACAAGTCTTAAAATTTTGAGAAATCTTAGCTTTTTTGAACTGAGAATTAGAGATAGATTGTACAGATTTATTAATTCAAAGTATGGGTTTTTTATATCTAATAGGGAAAATAGAATATAGAATTGAGAGTGATAGCATTTTATTAATACCAAATTAATAAAACATGAAATTAAGCAAGTTATATTGTAATTATGAAGATAAATTTCCAACTATAGTATTTAATTCTTGATTAAATATAATTTTTTGACATATATCTGATTTGTCACAGAAAGATAGAGATAGTCATAATTTGTGAAAAACAACACTATTACATTTGATAGACTTTATGCTATTAAAAGAAGTTAAGTCTAATTTCTTTTTAAAGAACCACCAGCAATTTAATGATTTTGTTTTCTTCCTTCAAATAGAATTAATGGATTGAACTTTTTTGACAATTAGGAGATGAGCAGATACTAAAATTTCAATAAAAGAACATAAAAATTCCGATACTGATTTTAGAGAGATTCCGAAAGAGAAATGGACATACTATGAGATTTGAATAGAAAATGCCAAGAGTATTATTGACAATAAAATTTCATTTTTTTTTCTAGGAAAGTTTGATTTTAGAAAAGGATTATGATATTGTTTTAGATCTCAAGAAGATTATTGAGAAGTTTTTAGGCTTCAAAAATATTCTCGTAGTCCAGATATTGGTTGGAAACCATATCTTTTTTGTGTAATGTGACTTGATTCAGATATTCTCACAAAAAAATATGAATTAAAAGAAGGTTTAGATAAAGAAATAGAGTATGAAAAAAAAGAAGCACAGAAATTATGAACCGAAGATTCTTATGATAAGATTGATACAATATTAAAGGTAGAAAAAGAAGAATTTGATAAAGAAAAAAAAGAAATAAAAGAATTTGATTTATTAAAAAACGATCTGGAAATAAATAATGAAGTCATCAATACAATAGAGTCACAAGTTTGAAAGTTAAATGATGAACTATATAATACAGATCATGAGATCAAACAAATAGAAGAAATATTAAGTCAAAAAATAAAATTCAATATAGATAATGTAAAAAAGCTTTTTGAAGAAGTTCAAGTATCTATGCCAAATTACTTAGTAAAAAAATATGAGGATTTGCTAGACTTCAACAATAAAGTTATTTTTGAAAGACAAAAACATTTTTCAGAAAAGATTATTGTATTAAAAGAGAAGTCTCAAGAAATAAAAAGCAAATTGGAAAGTCTAAATAATGATAGAATTACAAAATTAGCCCATTTAAGATCTTCTGATTTTTTTAGTAAATACAATAATTTACAAGACAGACTGAATAAAAAAAGTCAACAAATATGAGTATTAGAAGAAAGGAAAAAAATATTTCTTGATTTAGAAAAATTAAGAGAAAAAATTAGTAAGCTAAAGCTAGAAACAGAAAAAATAGATAAGGGTATACAAGACAATATTAGATCTGATAATCAGGTGCTTGCCTTATTGAAAAAAACATTTACTGAATTAACAAATAGTATATTAAACATAAAGTGAATTATATCATTATCTAACAATTCTTCAGGAAACATTGATTTTAAATGTGATGTAATAAACAACACTGAATGAACAGAAATTTTAACATCAGAATCTGAATGACATTCCTACAAAAAACTTCTTGCTGGGATTTTTGACCTTTCTTTGGCAATTACACACTCATCATCACCATTCTATAAGACCGTATTTCATGATGGGATTTTTGAATGAGATGATGATAGAAAAAAAATGTTATTTCTCAATAAAGTAAAAGAAATATGTAGAATATATTGAATTCAATATGTTATGACATTGATTGAGAGCGATCTACCTGAAATAGAAAATGGGAAGAAATATCAATTTGAAGAATCTGAGATAATCCTACATCTTTCGGATGATGAAAATTGAAGACTATTTAAAATAACTCCTTTCTAATAAAAAAGTATTCGTATAAAGGCACTTTTACTTTGTTTTTTCTCATGTTTATAACAAAATCCTTATTCAAGGAATTCACTGACACACCAAAACTAGCATGGTACCATATCAATGACAAAAAGACCTATCAAAATATCCAAGAAGATATTTATTGAGGTATGGATTGAGAGGCTATTGGACAAAGTGTTGAAGATATGGTAAAGAAGCTATATAATGAGAAATCTATAGTTGAAATAGATACGACAAATCTCGACTATAAAAATCGACACAAATCATATCATGAAAAATCCAATAAAGCATTTTTCCAAAAACCTGATGTACTTTACCAGGCAGGATTTGTAGTTGATAACTTTTTTGCTAAGACAGATTTTCTCGTAAAGAATGAAACTGGTAAATACGATCTTATGGAAGTTAAAAGTAAAAATACAATTAGAGCTGATAATAAGGATCAAAATCTTATTGATGAATTAATGACTGATGTAAGTTTTCAAAAATATGTATTAGAAAAATCAATGTGAGATCTTTTTTCCTGAAACTGTTATATCGTTCACCTCAATAAAGAATTCAAAAAACATTGAGAAATTGATCCTAGTGAAATATTAGTTCAAGAACTAGTAAATAATGACCTTATGACAAATGATGCTATAGAATGAATATTAAAGACTATCGAATCTGATCTTTCTCTTGGTTTAGATGACTTCAATAAAAAATACCCTTATGATTGAGGCGATTACTTTACTTATTTTGGAGAACATTCTCCTAAAAAAAGTATCTGGAATATTGCAGGTATTGATAAGAAAAAAAAGAAAGCTCTTTATGAATCGTGAAAAATATTAATTGATGATGTGACAGATGAAGATATACTAACAATTCTAGCTAATAAAGATGGCTGAGATAGTAAATCTTCAAAATTTATGAACCTATGGAAACAGGGCGATTTTGTTATAAATAAAGAAGAGATCAAACAAAGGCTATCCTCTCTAACTTTCCCATTGTTTTTTTATGACTATGAAACAATTTGTTTTCCTATACCTGTTTTAGATTGACTTTGACCACGAGGACAAACAGTCGTTCAATATTCTGTACATAAAATTTATCAGGATTGAACTATCACTCATAAGGATTGTATTATTCATCCAGGCGAGACAAATAACAAAAGAATCATCGATAGTGTAATAAGGGATTTAGAGTGATGAAATTGAACTTATATTGTTTGGAATAAAGCATTCGAATGTGGTAGAAATAAAGAGTCGTGAATGTTGTATCATGAACATGAAAAAGCCTTTGAAACTATAAATAAGAATACTTTTGATTTGATGACAATATTTAGTGACCAGCTTTATTTTGATCGCAGGTTCCTATGATCAGCATCAATAAAAAAAGTATTACCCGTTTTGACAGATATTTCTTATGATGATCTTGATGTCTGAAATGGCTGAGTTGCGATGAACCTTCTTTATGAAATTCAACAATGAAATATTAAGTGAAGTGATCTCGATCAATCAATAAAAAATTTACTTACCTATTGTGAACAAGATACTCGAGCAATGGTTAGAATCTGGGAAGTGGTAAAAGAAAAAATACAATAAGAAAGTGTTTTATATTTGTAAAAACTTAAAAAATGGCAGATAATCAGTTACAATCATTGGCACAAATATTTAATCAGAAATTTTTCAGAATACCTGATTATCAAAGATGATATTCTTGGTGAAATAGAGAATTAGAAGATTTCCGAGAAGATTTAGAAAATATAAAAGATAATAGATTTCATTATACTGGACTATTAACAGTTGAAAAGCTCAAAAGAGAATTAGTAGAGAAACAGGAAAGATGGACTGAAGATATTTGGATGTTTGAAAAATGATTTTCTGCTTATTATATAATTGATTGACAACAAAGATTAACAACAAGTATGATTTTGATAAATGAACTATTGGGTAAATTTAATGATGATGAGTGAGTTAATTTCCAAAATAAAAAATCACGAGTAGAAAAATTTTTGTATCAAAGGTATGAACAATTCAATTCATTCCTTTTTGGCTACGAAAAAGATAATCCAAGTAACGAATATTTCAAAGATAAAATACTTTGACAAAAAAGTTATGAACCAGTAGCTGAACAAACTCTTTATACAAAGAATTTACAAAATGCAAAAGATTTTTTCAGTACAAGAATCTCTGGAATGGTAAAAGAAGAACAGGAAGTTCTTTTCAGAAAAGTAGTTAATAACTTAAAATTCAATTTCTATGAAATCAGTGATGACTTAGATGTGTTTGTTACATTTGAGACAATGAACAATAGATGAAAACCATTGTCAAAATTGGAATTATTAAAGAATAGATTAATTTATCTCTCAACTTTAATTGAGGGTTCTGATAATAGCAAAAATAGTCTAAGAAAGTTAATAAATGACACACGAAAAACTGTTTATGAGTATTTAGGAAAGAATAGTGAAAATGTATTGGAAGATGATGAATTCCTTTTTAATCATTGGATCATGTACTTTAAATATGAAAGAAAGGAAGGGCAAGAATATGCAAAATTCTTATTAAATGAGTATTTCACTGCAAAAAATGTTTTATGAAGTGGAAAATACAAAATTTGACTGGAGAATATTAAGGAATATGTAGAAAGTATATCTGTCAGTGTGAAAAAATGGTTTTTTATATTAAATCCTTCTTTTTCTACTTATTGAAACTTGGTAAAGGAGAATTTAGAAAAACTTAATAGAGTTTGATTTTGAGCATTTAAACCACTAATATTGGCTTTCTTGTGTAAAGAAATTAATGAAGAAGATACAAGAAGATTTCTAGAGAATGCCGAGAAGTTCGTTTTCCTTATCTTTAAAGTTACAAAAAGGCTATCAACAACGGAGAACAGCTATTTATATAGGTTAGCTAATAAATTCTATTTTGATAAACCAGATGAAAATTATAGTTGAGAAGTATGGACTGTTGATGAGATTATAAAACATATACTTTGGCTTACATACTGAGATGAAGACAAAACAGTTGAAGATTATAATACCTGACATTTTGATATACAAAAATTCATACTACATATTGATGACTTGTTTAATAAAGGTAACGGTTTTTATAGCTGGGATTGATTAAGATATTTTCTATATGAATATGAAACTTATTTACAGGAAGCCGATAAAAAACAGGGTAGAAAAATCTCTTGGGAAGAAGCAAGTAGACCAAAATCTATTGAGCATATCTATCCACAAACAGCTGATAATGAATATTGGACATCAATATTTAAATGACTTTCAGAGAAACAAAGTTTTCTCTTGAAAAATTCTTTAGGTAATCTTTTGCTTTTAAGATGATGAGATAACTCTAAAGCATCAAATAATGGTTTCGATGAAAAGAAGGAAATATATTATAATTGATCCTTTAGCGAAATAGAAGTATCTCAAAATAATGATTGGACTCCAGAATTAATAAAACAGAGATGAATAGAATTACTAGAATTTTTGGAAAAGAGATGGAATATTACTATCGGAGACAAAGAGACAAAATTAAAAATATTACATTTGGATTTTGTAAAATAAATTTGACATTATTTTTTCCCTTTCCATTTCCCCAAACTTCTCTTTGTGATCTTAGATTTTTTTACAGGTTCTTGCTGTACTTCAACCGCAGGTTCTTCAATTTTTTCAATTACAGGTTCAGGTTCCTT
This sequence comes from Candidatus Absconditabacteria bacterium, assembly GCA_037130715.1. GTDB lineage: Bacteria > Patescibacteriota > Gracilibacteria > Absconditabacterales > Absconditicoccaceae > UBA5124. The sequence goes on along the minus strand of JBAXSM010000003.1, from coordinate 35,955 downwards.
GATAGCCACTTCTTCGATAGGAGTGGTTTTTTCTATAGTTCAATCAAGAAATTTCTGAAGCTCTGATATATGATTTTCAACAAACTCCCTGATTTTTACTTCACTTTCATCTGAAGGTGTTTGAATTTTCTTTTGTCGTCTATTTAGCTGTGCTACTTTGATTCCCATAGCCACAGCTATGTCTTTGTCTCTTTTTCTTAAAGTAAGTAATAATGCTGATACATTCATTGGTCGTAGGTTTTTAAAGAATAAAATTATTGTAGTTCCTGGAGTGTCTTTTCTGTGAGAGCAATAAGCTTTTTACATTTATCAATGTCTGATCTTCTTTGTATTTTGTCCTTTTCCATGCGGTATAATATCATAAACTTTTCTTGTTCTTTTTCCTTTTCTGTCATTTTTTCATAGCCTTCCACTTTTTTGATTTCTCTTTGTGAAAATTCTTCAAAATAAGCTATATCTCTTTCATCTGATTCAATGACTCGGTTACAATGATTGATATCATCATTAAGTTGTTTTATGAAAAACTCTTTTTTTGATTGTAGGTATCTTGCTTCATCCATGGTCGTAGGGTTTTAAAGAGTAAAAGTTTAGCAGATTCCTGCTTGCTCTAAGTTTCTAAGAGCTCTTTGATATTCTTGGATTTCCTTGTTTGTAGATTTTTCAAAGCCTTTGAATCCGTAGACAATAGTTAGGAATTTATCCATTCTTGCGATCCATTCCTTATTGCAGTCAGGTAGCAAAGCTTCGTGAAATTCTCTAATTTTTTTCTGTAAAAATACTTTTTTAGTTGAATTCATGGTCGTAGGTTTTGAAGTAAAAGCCAGGTCTTGCCTATGTTGTAGCGATGTATTAACTATAAAACGATCTTTATCAAGTCAATAATCGGTCTTTTCACTAGTTTATACCTAGTATCTAGCTATTATTTGTTTAATTTTCGGATAAACTTTGATCCATCTTCTTTTGGTTCTCCAAAATAGGCAGTTAAGGTTGGAATATAGTCGTTCATACCAACTCTTCGCCTCTTTCGTGTGGATATTGTTCCTTCCTTGGTGTTTACTTCCACTTCCATGCTTATTTCTCTGTTTTCTGATTCAATAGTCACCAAAGCATAGCCGTTTTCTTGGCTAGAGATGGTCGCATAATTGTAGATTTCTTGCTCTGTAAGAGGTCTAGAAAGCACCTCAGCTACCGTAAATGCTGTATTTTTCATGGTTATTTATTATTAGGAATAAAGTAAAGTTTCATTCAGTTGGTTAGAAGTGCACACCAAGTGCCGTTTTCTTGAAATACTGCTACCACCTTTACCAATTCAAATCCCTTTTTTCCAAATTCATATTCTCTTTCTAGTTTCAAAGTTTCTCATTTTTTGATGGTTCATTTATGGATCATTTTCTTGCTATAAAGAGGTAAAATGTAGCTTCTTAATTGTGGTTTCATGTTATCTAATAAAAGCTTTATAGCAAGTCGTTTATCAAAGATAATCTAGGTAAGAACTATCTTTTGACAACATTGTCTTCAAGAAAAATGCACGATAATTATATGCTTCCTTTTTGCCTTCAACTGTTTCTTTGTAATACAATATGAACCTACAACCAAGATCAAACCAAACAGAAAAAGTGGGTAGTTGATCAAGATCAATACAAAAACGAGTACGAGTATTCAGACTAATATCATATTAAAAAGAAATAGAGAGATGATGACGGGTTTTGGGTATTTCATTTTGTTAATAGTATCACTACTAAAAAACGGGAGGTTGTCCTCCCGAAGTCTAATGTTGGAGGGTTATTTGTTTTGTGTATTCATCTGTTCTAGAAACCATTTGTATCCAACATCTGCTCAGAACTGTTTGAATGGGTTTACAATGAATGGAGCCTGATTCACAGTTTTTAAATAGAGATCTAACACGACTTGTTTGTAGAGATAAATAAAAGCTTTCACTGGTTCCATGTTCTTGGTAAAATCAATCTCGTATTTTAATATCGTTTCAGGGACTGGCATAACCTTAGCATCAAGAAGTTTCTGTTTCAATTCTTCATTCTTGGTAAACTTCTCATATGCTATGCCATGTTTATCACAAAGCTCTCTCAAATCTTTTTGAAGCAGACCTTTGAAGACATTTGGTTTGCCTTTTACGATCTGATCAAAAATCATTCTTTTGGGTTGCTTTCAAGTGATACTCATACATCAGATGAAGTAAGCTCCTGCCTGGAGATCAAAGTCTGGTGCTGTATCAGTCGCTTCTTTTTCGTAACCAGCACTTGTTGTTTTGTGGTCTACGATGACAATATTTCCTTCTTCATCTTCGGCGATCATGTCGATTTTGGTTTTTATCGGCAACGGCATGTCTTCTCATGAGAAGTCTGTAAATTCAAAAACATCATCAATCTCCAAATGCAGAGGCTTGTATTTTGGTGGATTTGAGAAATAGGACTCTAGGGTCTCTTTGATGGTTTCCAAACTTCACTCTCTGTCTTGGGTTACTCACCAGACCATCGTTCAGTTTTTCTCTGCGACAGTGAAGGCATGGTTAGCCTGACCGATAGCGATGGCAATAAAATCTGCATCAATCATTGGAGGGACATCGTGTCATTCGTTGAGATGTCTTTGATGAATCCAATATTGTTCTATCCCTGTATGAACTGCCGATCAGATCACAAAGCTAGGCTTCGTTTCAAAGTCATCTCGTTGTCCGAGGATGTATCCTTTGTAAAAGGACTGTTGATCCTGGCAGTAAGATTTGATACTGCTGTAGGAGAGGTGGCTCACTGGAAGAGCCTCGATAATCTGTTCTTTTGCTGGTAATTTCATGGCTTTTATGTAATAGAAAATAAAAAGTAGGTTATAGAAAAACGGTGTAAGCCGTACGGTCTGTACTTGCTTTACTTTCGTTTGTGGAAGGGAAAGAGGTAGTTACTTGGTCGTAGGTGCCTCTTTTTTTGTTTCTGTTAGATGTTCGGCATAGCTAATAATCTCATCAAGAATTTTTTGATCGGCTGGATTGTCTTGATTGTAGACATCCGTTATCGCTTCGATATGATCAGTAAGTTCTTGAATGCTATAAATATTATCAACCACGATTCTTTTTCTTAATCCCTGTTTCAATTTCTCGATAAAGTTATCGGCTTCAGTATTCGTGAATTTTGTCAGAGTTTCTTTTCCATATAATTCTTTGCAAAGCTCCTTTTTCTTGGTTTCAGTGTTTTCGTATTTCATGAGATCAAAAATGGAATTAATCTTCTTTTTTTGATCAGATGACACAATGTCGGCTTTGATTGATTTTGCATTCAAATTCTCCACAGGCACCTCAGTCGCAACAGGGGTTTGGATGTCTACAAGACTGACTTTCTTTTTTGTGTCAGTCTCTCAATCAATAACTTGTGCATTCCGTATCTCTTCTTCAAGATATGGCATTCATCCGATATCCTCAGGAAAGCAAAGTCTCATCCCTTGTCCGATCAAAGTCTTCTTGGTCATGAATTTTGGTTTCTCGTTCCAATTCTTGTTGGGAGATCAGTCTTTTTTGCATTGAACGATCTCATCTCGAGTTACTTCCCAAACGAATGGATTATTCCAATCTTTACGATGGATAGTGATTTTACCGCCTGCTACTTTTCCATCATCGTCTTCAATGATTTCTGTTTCCCAGCCATCAAGCTTTCAACTCGCTTGTGCTTTTTGAAGATAAACTGTGTATGCGGTCACAGGTTGCATGTCGTTTTTTCCAAGTTTGCTATTCCAAAATGGGATAGGATAGATTTCTCTTTTGTAAGGGTTGAGGTTGTTTGCTAGAGCAATTCAAACAAACAAGGCTTTCTGTTCATCGGAGATTTCATTTTTGCATTGGCTGAACAAGAAATCTTCTAGAGTGTCTTTGCTGATTGCCATAGTCTTTTGGACTGTTGCTAGTTGTTTTTTGTCGTTCATGATAGTTGATTATGAGGATGTAAAAGAAGTAACTTTTTTTGTAAAACGGCTCTTTATTTCTTTGATACGATCTTTGGCTTCTTGAGAAAGTGGAGCGGTTTCTTTTTCTGGTGGACTTGTTGGTGGAGATAGAATGCTACGAATTTTGGAGGTGACATGTTTCCTTTCTTGTTCTATTGTGATCCTGGCAAAGACATCTTCCAAGGTTCCATAGAATTTGTTGATATGCTTCAGGAACTCTCAGAGATCAAAATGCTCGATTTTAAAGAAGAGGTATTTTGAAAGCCTGTGCTCCTTGATTAGATTCAAAACTTTTGTGAAGATTGATATCCTAGAAATGAAATCTTGAAGGGTGATAGAATCAATGATGTTGTATAAAGCTTTCTTGGTTTTATCATCCATCCGATCATTCCTTCCTGTGAGAGCATTTCGGTTGGCGATAAATTCCTGACCTTCGTTTTCAACTTTTAGCATCCTTTGTTTAAATCCGTCAGGTTCCCCCTCCACACCACCCCCTATACTGTTTAAAGAAGAAGTGGGGATATTTCTTTTCTCTAGTTTCTTATCTCTAGTATTTAATATCTTATTATTATGACTGTTTGATGACTGTTTCGTGTCTATTCCCTGGCTGTTTGGTGGCTGTTCGATTAAATAGGGTGCTATAACTTCATAATTAGCAAGCCTATAAATCGCTGACTGTTTCGTGGCTGTTTTTTTGTCACTTTTTTTCATAAATCATAACGAAATTAATTTGTCTATTGCTCTTACTATTTTTCAAGACTGGCTCTGTTGCAATCCGAAGTTTGCATACTCATTTTTACTCAGAGTAAATTCTCATTGATCTAAACCCTCAGGACTTGGGTAGGGATACTTCCATGATCTCAAGCTTCCAGTAACCATAATCGACAACCAAAGTGGATTCTGTAACAGTAATGTTACCCTCCAGTCGTTACGATCGTCTAGAAACTTGATAAAATAATGCATTGAAGTTTTTGTTGATAGAGAATAAAAAAGATGTCTGACCGCAATGGAACAGACATCTTTTTTAGTTGTCCCATGAAAGTCTACTCAGAGATAGTGCCATGCTTGAAGAGGTAGATTTGAGTTTACCCATGACACTACCTCTTCAAGAATAGATGTTCACGGAATCTGATCACAGGTTAGAATTTTAGACAATAGCGAGCGTTTGTGGAAGGCTTTATATTCATCTAAAAAAATTCTAAACCTAATGATGCGACTGGTATATAATTTTTTACCAAACCCTTTTCAAGTGAAAATAGCTGGTTCGATGTTAGTCCTATTAGCCCCCCTTAACAGTACCATTTGTCTTTTAGCATTATGAATATAAAGGTTGTAATTAGTGTTTTAGCGGTTCGATATGGGTCGTTTAGACTATTAACTATAAATCTAGCAAAAGCAAGTTAATAGTGCTTATTAACTAGTCTTTCTTATTTTAGCAATATATCGAGCAATCTTTCAAATCCTAAAAATAAGATCAATAAAACGGTTTGGTAAACAGATATTAAAGAAAATTGAAAATAAAAGAAAAACACAGTAGATTAAACATATATCTCCGTGTTTCATACAAAATTAAAGCTAATAATAACATCTAGGATATTCGGTTTGGTAAAACAATACAAAAGAGTGGTTTTTGATCTCCTAAAAACAAAAAAAAAAAGAAGACCAGAATTGTAATCTGGACTTCTTTATTTCTGATCTTCTCTTGAAAATTTTATGTAAGCATCATATTCTTGACAGAAAGTCTTGCAAGTTACCAAGCTTTTCAGTATAAGATCTAGCACATCACTATGGTTAAAGTATGATTGTGAATCGGATGATTCCGGTTCGATATTAGTCCTGTTAACCCAATTACTATGTTGTTTATTTATTATATATATATTCTATGAAACTTTCAGGAAGAACAATTAGAAAGATTGGTGTGTATTTTATTTTGGGAATGTTTTTGTTGTCTACATTTTTGATGTCTGCAATGTATTTTGTAGATATGCAAACAAAATCTGCAGAAGCTGCTCAAGCTGCTAGTGGTGCTGCCACAACAGGATCTATCTCAACGTCTGTTGTAGGTACTGGTTCTTAAACTACAGCACTTTAGAAATCTTTAATTTCATCTCTACGCTCGAAATTAAACTTTCTGCAGGCTTAAGCATAACTGAATCATCCAATAAAACTTTGTTACACTTATTTTATTGGCGGTTCAGTATAATTTATTACCTATATATTTCTCTGATGAAATTGACTGTAGATCATGCTCAAAGATTTGCAAAAATGAGAGCGCATACAGCTGCGCATCTTTTGCATGCAGAACTTGTTAAAATTTTCCCTGCTACAAAGCAAGCGGGATCTTTTGTGGATGTGGATTATTTGAGATTCGATTTTGCTGCTGATAGATCTTTGACTCCAGAAGAATTAGCTGATATTCAAGCAAATATCAATACTACTATTTATGGAGCGTTTCCTGTAACTACTACAGAAACGTCTTTTGATGAAGCGGTGAAACTTTGAGCAAAAGCCTTCTTTGAGGATAAATATGGAGATGTGGTGAGACTTGTTAAAGTTGATCAAGATATCTCTACTGAACTCTGTGGAGGAACGCATGTGGCGAACACCAAAGATATCTGAGCATTTGCTCTCCTTTCTCAAGAAGCCGTGGCTTCTGGAATCAAAAGAATAAGCGCTGTCGTTTGACCAAAAGTATATAGTCAACTTGTAGAGAAAGATGCTATCTTGGATGGTATTGCTGAAAAGCTTGGTGTAAGTGCTAAGCAAGTCTCAGATAAAATAGAAAAAACACTCAAAGAATTTGAGAGCATGAAATCTCATATTGAACAGCTTGAATATAAGGTAGTATCGGATTTTATCGCTCATGCAACACCTTCTTTCAATCAAACTATCGAGGTTATATTGGCTATACCAACTGATATGAATTTTAGATTAGCGCTTAGTCTTGCTAGAGAAAAGTTTACCGATAAGGTTACTTTGCTTGCTACTCATGAAGGTACCTTTGCTCTTTTGTGAGCTACTGGTAGATCTGCCAAGATGATTGCTGATGACTTTGGTCTTAAATGAGGATGAACCAATATGATGGTTCAGGGAAGAGATTTGAATGCGGTGAAATTACTTACTAAATAATTAAAAAAGCCTGTCGAAAGACAGGTTTTTGTTTATTCATAACGCAAAATACTCCATTGATGATCAGATGTTTCAGCTAATGCGGTCATAGATTCTACCCAATCTCAGCTGTTGAGGTAATGAAATCCGTTGATAAACATATTTGCGGAGTGGTGTATATGTCCACAGATAAATCAATCTGTTTTGTGGGCAATACACATTTTTATGATTTTATTATGAACAATACTTGTGTTTCCAACCATCAAATATTTTCCAATATCTTTTACTTTGCTAATGATTGATTTATATTTCAGTCATTTTTCTATTCTTTTCTTATTATATATTCTGTTTAATCGATGTACAAATACACCACCAAGAAACGCTATGTCTTCTAATCATTTCAATCATTTCTCATCTAGTTGTTGTCCGTGACATATAAAATAGTCTTTGTTCCCTGATTTGTATACCATATTCATTTTTATCTCAATGGCGTCTCGGTTTAATGCTAGTTTTTTGTGCCGATTTAGATCGTGATTTCCCATGATGTATGTAATTTTACAATTTTTTTGAGTTAAGGCTATAATTTTTTCCAAGAATTTAGTATATTCAGTTTTTCGAGCATCAAAAAACTTGAGATACATTCCATCAATAATATCTCCATTTAAAATAAGATTATCGAACGTATGTCTGTTCAAAAAATTTGCTAACTGTTTGTATTTGGCATCAGGCGCTCCGAGATGAAGGTCAGATACTATGAGAGTACGATAATGCACGATTGGCTTTATAAGAAATAAATCTGATTTATTTACTATTGATGTGAAACTATATTCTTGTAAGCTTGTTTTTCAAGGTTTTGTTTCGTTTAAAAAAACAGATTACCAATATAGCAATCTGTCTCCTTGTAGTTAATTTTCATGCCAAGTTTTAGTTTCAAGTGGTTTTACATCTGTTTGTGTGATAATTGTATATTTCCAAATTTGATATGCTTCAATATATACAATTATAATAGATGCTGCTCTTTCACCATCGACAGAGATCACTCCAATAAGTCCCCATACATTGCTGAATATTTGATTTGCTACTCTCATTAAGCCATCAAATATTATTCTAGCGCCCCTTTCTTCTTCTGTCTCTGCAAATTTGGTAATATTATCCATGTTACAAAAATGTAATGTTTTGTTTTCTGGTGGTATAATTTGATTTACCTCCAGATCAAAAACCACCATTTCCTGATCATTGATCATCAAATGAACTTCTCCTTTTAGTTCATCAATTTTGTTGGTCATAAATTTTCTCCACATTTTTATGTCTGCTATCTCTTTATCAAGCAAACAATTACCCGTTGTGTTTAATTCTTCCATATAATTTTGTATTTATGTTATTCTTTTTTGTGTATTTATAATTTTTATAATTATTTTTGTGTTGATGTCAATCTCTATTGTTTTTTTATAGTCTATTTCTTTTCTTTTTTTTGAGTTGTGGAGTATAATAAGTGTATTTATTGATTACTCTTTTGCTATGACAAAAAAAGAATATGTGCGTACACTTCTTCAATCGCTTTCTCTAGATATATTTCCTCCAAAGGATGAACTTTTGTATTTACTTGAGCATAATACACTTGATGATACGTTTTTGGAGACACTTTTTGGTATATTCTCTTCATATGTGCAGACGGTAAACAATGATCATATCAAAGAGAAACTTGAAAAATCTGTTCAATTTGTCAAAAAGCTACAATCTATCGAAGCAGAAGATAAAATCCAAGATCAACAAGATATTAATAGTTTAGATAGTATGTTAGCCAATATGTAATTTTATTTTTTTTTGTAGTATTATGGCAGGAATGGAAAAACCAAATATTGAGGAACAATTGAAAGATAATGTGGTTTCTGTAAAAGAAGCGACTGATATTAGAGATTATTTGAAAAGTACAGTTACTCCTCAAGAGAAACAAGTCTTGAAAGATAAAATTTGAGAAAAAAAATCAGAGCTTTTGTCTTGACTAGAAAAAACAATCGATTTGTATACCAAAAACTCTTTGGATAAAACGGTAGATGATTCTGCAAATGCGATGTGAGTTGCTAATTTTGAAAATATTATTTCGTATTTCAAATCAAACTCATGACCTGGTCAAATGTTTGAAGCGAATGGTCAAATGAAAAGACTTTTTGATGGTATAGAAAAGAAAGTTTTGGATTATAAAACGAATGTGATCAAAAAAAGTTTGGATAAAGATTTATCATCTAGACTTGATTTGTATACTACCCTTGAAGACACGGTAAAAGATATTATCAAGACAGCTGTTCAAAAAGAACAAACACATGCAATTCGTGAATATTATAAAGAAATGCAAAATCTGAATAATAAATATAGTGATGTAGTGGTAAGAAAAACTACGCCAAAATTCTCAGAATATTGAGAAAAAGTTGATAAAATCTTAGCAGCAGTCAATAGATCATCTTTGCTTTCTGGTTTTCAAGAAAATATTACATTAGTTCCATCATTGAATTCCGATCCTCAATCTGCTAAAGTTTCTGCTGCATTTGAAGAAATGCTTTCTACTACTTCAGATGTAGCGATTAATGCTATGGTAAAAGATTTGGCGGTGAATGGTCATGATGATTTAGCATTTCAAGCTATCTTTAAAAAAGTTAAGCAAGAGCTCACTTCCAAAGATTATAAACCAGTCAGTTTATTGAATTTTAGAGTAATTCAAGATGGTAAATGATTGACAAGTTCTAAGCGTGAAGTTGTTCAAAGAATCGAAGAACCAGTTACTATTAGATCTTTGGATATGAATCAAATGAAATCTTCTTTGGAACCAATGGTTTCTAATCCAGCAATTAAGCAGATCCTCATTATTGCTCCGACAGATCAAAAAGAAGTTGTTGAATACTTTTATAAAAATACTCCCAACAAAGATAAGGTTATTTTGCAATTAGTTGATGGTCTTAAAAAAGTGACTGTAGAGTCTACTGAAATTACTGAAACTCCTGGTACAATAGCCTTACAACTTCCTCGTTTGGATGCAAATGGTATAGCAAATCCAGCAGAAGTAACCAAACTTCTTTCTCAGAATCCTGACATGAAGGCGCTTATTCAAGATCCAAATTACAAAATTACTTGAGGAACAATTACTGGTGTAGCAAGTTTGAATACTAATATTTGATACTCAGTTAAGCCTGAATATGATTATACAAGAAATAAAAATGTTCTCGTGAAAAATGAAACTACCATCAAAAATAATCCAAATGTTATTGGAAATCAAAATTTAGCTTTAAATAGAGCGGGATCTTTTTTGAAATCTTTTTATGATATGACTTCTAAAGTATCTCCAGATGCCAAATTTAATCTCAATTATAAGGTTGATGGTCCAAATAAAGATGAGCTAAAAAAAGCTAATCCGAATGCTAGTGAGGCTGATCTTGCTGAACTCTTTAAACAATGGCAAAATGCTAGTTTAGATTTGACAGTTCTCAAGACAGAGACCAAAAAACAAGTAGCAAATATTGATGTCAAAGAAGTTACTCATACCAAAGATTATGCATTTACGGTATGATTAAATCAAACTACTACTAGCGTGATAAGAGAACTTCCTGGTCAAATATTCTCATGAATTGGTAGTGCATTGACGTCATTGATTCCAGATTTTTCTGGAAGTGGACATGTAAAGTTTAAAGGATGTAACTGTAGTAAACATTAATTTATTTGTTTTGATCTTTGTATATGGCTCGTATCAAAAATATTGCAATATGATTAGCCATGACGGCAGCCACAATGGTTGCAAGTCCATCTTTTTGACAAAATGCACAAAAAATAGTTGATGCTACTAAGACAGAACTTTTGGAAAAAATACCTGATGATATTGCAGATTATCCTATCACTTGGATTCAAAAACATTATGGGATAGAAAAAACCATAGACTTGGTTAATCAGCATATTTTACAAGAGATAAATAAAATAAGAATACAAAATTGAGTTAAACCTCTTGTTTTGGATTCATTATTGAATACTGCAGCTCAAAATTATGCTGAAGAGATGTCTCTCAATCAGAGATATAGTCATATTGGAAAAGATGGTAGTACTCCACTCAAAAGAGCTAAAAAAATGTGATATAAAACTCCAATTATGTTGGAAAATATAGGTTGGAATTATTATTCTATCAACGATGCTATACAACATCGGGGTGATAAAATACAACATGAATGACATTTTAAAAATATGATAGATCCTGATGTCGATCAGTTGGGTGTCGGTTACTGTGATGGATATCGAGTCAATATGTTTGGACATTCACTCTAATATTTCGAGCTGGCGTATAGTCAGCTTTTTATGTATATTGAGTATGAAAGCAATTGAAAAAAGCTGAGAGGATATACCTACCAGCTTTTCATGGAAATTTAGAGTGTCTCATAGTTTTTGATGTAATTGGTGATAGTGTCTTCTAAGAATTTTTTTGATGAAAAAGAGTTTGCTTCAAGTTTTATAATATCACTTGGGGCGTTTCTTTTTTCTGCTTGCAAAACAACGGTGTTGCTTTGTCTGAGGACCACGAGAAATATTCTCTTGTGGTTGTGTTTTCGTTCAAATGCTCCTGACAGGATGTCTTGCCCATCGAATTCATCTTTGATATTCATGATGAATGGTGGGTAGCTTCCCGGTAATCTTTCTTTGATTCGTTGGAACTGTAGTTCATCTTCGACGAATCGTTTTTGTGCATACATACTAACTCCTTCCTTTTTTTAAGTTTTTGTTTCACCTCTATTAATCACTTCTTCATCTAAAAATCAAGTCGAATACTAAAAAAACTGATAAGGATTACTTATCAGCTTAATTGCATGTTTAATTTCCTAATGTTTCTCTCAAAATCTTTTCCCAGTCGTCATCGCATTTGCTAATGAAAATGCAGTTTGAGCTTTCATTACAAAAATGCTGAATTTTTTTGATATCGTCCAGATCTTCTGTGGCAGATACAAAGATAGACGGTTGTCTTTGAGCAAATAGTTCGTAGAACTTCAATCCATTAATAGCCGGATTTCCCTCTTTCAACTGATAGTCTATAATGAAAACTACATCATCATCACCGGCAACAAATTCATTGAGCATCGTTGCAAGCGTTTTTTGTATGTCATTTTCATATTTGCAGCCATTCATGGAGCAGCAAATCAGGTTTTTGAGTTTACAAAATTCTTTGATGTTTTCTTTAGGATCATTTGGAAATGATTCTACACCAATGGTTTCGCAGATTTCTTTAAATCGTCGTATCCATTTTTCGTTATCGTCAATAATAATTACTTTACTCATACTGTTTTGTGTTTTAGTGGGGTTGTTTTTCGTTTTTGATTTTTTGTTTGCCGTGTTGTTTCAAAGCTTCTGTAAGATTTTCTATCTCTATAATAACATCGCAAATGGGACGCATATAGGGAGGAAATTTCAATGCTTTGTCTCTCGGCAATTCTTTGAGCATGTCTTGTGTTTGTTTGCACATTTTCCCTAGTTCTTTGACGGCATATTTTGCCAGGAGATCCAGGTCTTGTTCGTCCAACGCTTCTACAAATCCAATTATCTCATCTATCATGGATAGGAGAGGAATCAGATCTTTGTCATAGTTTAGTGGCTTATCTTGCGGTAGCGTACTTAATAAGTAAACTCGTACATCATAAGCTTTTTCTTCAATTTTTTTGAGACAAAAGTCTACGCATAATGTGTCCATCTGTATATTTTTTTTAGATTATTTTTTATTTATAGAAAATCTTATATTTATTTACTATAAAATGTCAAGTTAAGAAAAAAGCCGACTCAGTGTTTCAGAGTCAGCTTCTTTTGATGTGTACGGTTTCGTTTTTACTTCTGATTAAATCCAAAGTCTCTCAAGGCATCAGCAAAGTCTGTTATTCTTAATGCCTCACTGAAAATCGGCATGTATTCATCCTGACCATAACTTCCATCTTTGTCTGGTAGATTTTCTATCAATTTTACAATGTTCTCGCATTTTTCCTTGATTGTAGCAACTCCGAGTTTTGTAATCTTGTTCCAATCTTTGCCGCTTTCTTGTAGTGCTTCAGCGGCTTTTTGAATCTTACCAACCAATACTAAGGTGGGAGCAATACTTTCGCGATAAATGCGATTTACCACTGATTGTAATGATTTTGAATCTTCTTTGATTTGATCAATAATAAGTCTTTCTAGTGTATTCATATGCTTTTGTTTTAAAGTTTTTTTTGGTTTATTAATATGTTAATAATTATTTACTTCAAAATGTCAATCTAAGAAAAAAGCCGACTCTGTGTTGCAGAATCAGCCTTTTTTGTGGTTGAGAGAATGGTAATTTATTTACTTGTCTCTCTAAGTGTTTTTGCATATTCTTCTATTTCACTAGCTTGTGTGAAAATAGGAGCTAAATCTTCATTGTAATTCAGAGGTCTGTCTTTAGGTAGCAAAGCAATCATTTCTTGTATTTTTTTGCTTTTGATCTCAATTACTTCAATGGCGGCTAATTCTAATCCAGTCATAATATTTAAGTTTTGTTTGTTTTAATCTTATATTTATTTTATATTAAAAGTCAAGCCTATCCGTTGCCCGTCGATCTCTTCTTTGCGTTGCAATCTGAATGGGTTTTTCTATAGTCTGACTTGTTGCTCCATTAGTTTAATGGGGAAAGTCGAAAGAGAAATGCTTTGTGAAAAAACGTTAAGCATTCTACTTATAACTTTAAGCTATTTTATTTTTCAAGTGTTAAGGTATGGCTGATTTGATTAAGAATATTTCGATTAAGACTGGCCTTGAGGTCTGAGTGATCAATAATATTATTGAGCTTTTGGATCAGGGGAATACGGTGCCGTTTATTGCCAGATATCGTAAAGAAATGACTAAGGGGGCGACTGATGAGCAGTTGAGAGATTTTCACGAATTATATAGTTATACCAAGAATCTCGAACAGAGAAAAGAAGATGTGATTCGTTTGATCGCTGAAAAGGGATTGATGACTGATGAGCTTAAAAAACAAATTATGGAAGCTGAGACCTTGGCGAGAGTCGAGGATTTATATAGACCATTTAAAGAAAAGAAAAATACTAAGGCGACTATCGCCAAAGCTAAGTGACTGGAACCTTTGGCACAGATTTTGGCGAAAGCTCAATTGAGCGTAGAGGAATTTGAGGCAGAAGCTGCGAAATTTGTCAAAGATACCTGAGATGCTAAGACAGCTGTAAAGGATATCAAAGAAGCTATTCAAGGTGCCAAGGATATTGTGGCTGAAGCTGTTTCAGATCACGCTGATCTCAGAGAAGAAATCAAAGTCTACGAAGAACAAAATGCGATAATTTCTACTAAAGCTAGCAAAACCTTTGATGATAAAGGTGTGTACAAACTCTACAAGACCTACAGTAAAAAAATGTCAGATATTCCATCTTATGCATATTTGGCGATCTCTAGAGCAGAAAAAGAAAAGCAATTATCTGTAGGATTAGATTTTTCTGGAACTAAGGTGATGGCTGCGGCTGAGAAGTTTTTTGTGCCGAGACAGACGGGGACTTGTGTAGACTATTTGAAAGAGGCGATTCAGGATGGTTTGGATAGATTGTTGTTGCCATCATTGGAGAGAGAATTGAGATCAGACAAGAAGAGACGAGCTGATGAAGCTGCGATCAAAGTGTTTGGTGAAAATATGAAACATTTGTTGCTCACACCGCCGGTTAAGGGGATGAATATTTTGTGATTTGACACTGCGTTGAGAACTGGGTGTAAACTGGCTGTCGTGGACGCTACAGGAAAGTTTTTGGCGAAAACGGTGATTTATCCCACTGAGCCACAAAACAAGGTCAAGGAAGCTTGTGAGACCCTATACAAACTGGTAAAAGATTACAATATTGACCTTATCGTTTTATGAAATGGTACAGCTTCGAGAGAATCTGAGAAAGTGGTGAGTGAATTTATCAAAGCAAATAAATTGGACGTGAAATATATGATTACTTCTGAAGCTGGAGCATCTGTGTATTCTGCATCGCAATTGGCTCAGGATGAATATCCTGATTTGGATGTGACGATCAGATGAGCAATTAGTATTGCGCATAGAGTCCAGGATCCATTGGCTGAGTTGACGAAGATTGATCCGAAAGCCATCGGAGTAGGACAATATCAACACGATGTAGACCAAAAATACTTGAAAGAAAAGCTTGATGAAAGAGTAGAAGATGTTGTAAATGCGGTAGGAGTTGACGTGAATACAGCCAGCTATACTTTGCTTCAATATGTAGCAGGTTTGACGCCAGCTATTGCCAAGAATGTTGTGATTTACAGAGATGAAAATGGTGCTTTTGAATCTAAAGCGCAAATCAAAAAAGCGAAAGGACTTGGACCAAAGGCATACGAGCAAGCGATTGGATTCTTGAGAATTAAGGGTGGGAAAGAAGCCTTAGATTCTACAGGTATTCACCCAGAAATTCACAAACAAGTGTATGCGTTTATCGAAGCAGAACTTGGTATCAAAAAGAAATTGTTGAAATTACCCTTAGACGTACAGCAATTTTCTGAACAACAAGTCAACGGTCGATCTGAAAAATATGGGATTGGGTACGAGACGATGGTAGATGTGATCAAAGAACTTCAAAGACCGGGATTGGATCCTAGAGATGAACTCGAAGTTCCATGTTTCAAATCAGATGTTCTCAGTGTTGAAGATGTCAAAATTGGTATGGAACTTGAAGGAATTGTGAGAAATGTAACTGATTTTGGTGCATTTGTAGATATTGGATTGCACAATGACGGACTTGTTCACAAATCTCAGATGTCCAATACTTACGTATCAAATCCTACGGAAGTACTCCATGTAGGTCAACAAGTGAAAGTTCGTGTCTTAGATATCAATGTAGAGACAGAAAAGATCGCATTGACGATGAAAGATCCTAGTGCACCAGCGGCGACTAGACCAAATACTCCGAGACCAGCCCAATCATCTGTAATCCCTAGTCGCCCAGCGACTTCGTCTAGAGATGACGATGATGCTCCAGTGTCTAGTATGAAGGGGAATATTAGCTTTTCTTAGATGTCTTAGTGAACAAACCCCTCCGGCCATTCGGCCACCTCCCCTTATCAGGGGAGCCTGAAACTAATCAAGGTCCCCTGACAAGGGGAAAGGGACCCACTTGTGGGATAGGGGTTTGTTCTGAGTAACTAAAAAAAACGGTCAGCTTTCGCTGCCGTTTTTTGGTGTGTTGTTTGTGTCATCGCGAACGAAGTGTGGCGATCCAATAGTTATAAGTGAAATTAGATGGATTGCCACGTCGCAAGCTCCTCGCAATGACGAAAATTATTTAGCTTTCTTAGCAACTGGTTTTTTCGCAATTACTGGAGCTTTTTTGATAAGTTTTTCTACTTTTTCTATGGTGTGTTCGATACTTCATTCAGCATGTTTAATTTTTTCTCCTGCTTTTTGTTCTATAGTTTCAATAAATTGTTTAGTCTCTTGTTTGTTCTTGTTTGCAAAGAAGACGATGTAGATGATTGGTAGGATACCCGCTGTATTGAAGATAAACAAACAAATAAATCGGATAAGATGTTTCTTTGATCCTGCTTTTCGGAGAGCAATTCCTTTTCGCACACCTTCTCGGATTGCTAGTGCAAGTAAAAGAATTCAAAATCATTGAGAAACTGCGTTTCATTGTGCATAAGAACTCATAAGATCTGGAGTCATTAGTAGAAGAGAAAGATATAAAATTATTTGTATACTGTCTTTTTTAGCATGAATTTCAAGATAAAAAAAATGAACGAAGATTCTTCGTTCATTTCCTCATCTAAAATATGATGATTACTTGTTTTGCATACGAGCACATGCTCGCTGAACGACTGACATAGTTCGTGGTTTTCCAAATGTGCGCAACTTATTATTCAATACGTTTCTAGGCGCTTTCCAACCGGTTAAAATTGTTTCTCTGTTTTTTCTTACGTTGTTTGGCATATTATTTTGTTTTTTACTATTAGTAATTTTCTTATACATATTTTCTCTCTAAAGTCAAGTATATGTAAATATATATTCTATGTATACTTATTTTCTGTTTTTTTTGTGATACCTTCCATAAAATAAATTATAGGTCAATGATTTGTTACTTTTCTTCTGTTTTTCCAAAGTTTATTTCTCTATTTCTTCTTGCATTCAATTGTTGTTTTCTTATCAACGTCATTGGCGGATCGTTAAAACATGAATCCGCCATAAAAAGTCTCTTAGTATCTTATTATATAAAGAACAGGCTCCTATGTCTGTTTTTTTCAAAATTTAATTTCTAGCTGCTTTTAGGTTGAAAAGACGCTATAAATAGATACCCTGTTTTATAGTATTTTTGTCTTGTTTTGATTTTCTTCTCTCTCTATGGAAAAACATACTCCTATTTATCATAATGCATTGTTGTATATCAAAAAGATTGCAAAATCGAATACCAAAATTCTGCTTTTGTATATTTTTTTGGTTGGATGTGTGGCTTGAATCCAAGCATTTCTTCCTTTTATAGCCAGATTAGAGACTGATCAACTTGTTCAAAAAAATTGACATTTCTTTTTTCTTGTTTCAGCATCTCCGTTTATGGTGTTTGTGATGATTGCTTGAATTGTGACCTTTGTATCTATTTTCCAAAATTTATTGGATCAATTAAAACTTTTTGTTGAACAAATGAGTACCACGGAAATGGAACAAAAATATGTTTCATCGCTTATTGCGAGGCTTTCTCATATGTCTCTAGGGAAATATCTCAACAAAAGAAATCAGAAATTTATATCTTCGTTTTGGTCTGCTGATCTTTTGGGAGCTATAAGAAGTGTATTTATTGATAGTCTTTTTGTAAATATTATCCGCTTTAGTGGAATCGTGGCTGCATTTATGGAGTTAAATCTCTATATATTTGTCCCTATGTTGATAAGTATAGCGATTTCTTTATTTTTGGATTTTTCATCTGAAAGAGTTTCTAGAAAATATACTTTACAAGCCCAGTATACCCATGATCATAAGTTATGGGATATAAAGAGACATCTTACAGATTCGTTTGATAAGATAGTTTCCTCATGATGACGTGAAAAAACTATTTCTATCTATAATGATCTTATAGAACAAAAAATGTCTTTTGATAGAGAGAGGTCGAAAGCAGGTGTATGGTATTCTTTGGGTAGTTCACTTAATACTACCTTGTGATGATTTATTGTTAAACTTATTGTTGCATATATTATTATTTCAGGAGGCGCAACAGTTTGAGTTATGACGATGGCACTTATGTATGTATGACAAATTAGATCTTTTTTTCGTGCAACATTCTCTACAAAACAGAAACGAGATACTATGATTGATGAATTTCAAAGATTGAATCTTTATCTTGATATGACAAGTTCATCGTTTGATACTGATCAACCTTGACGTGTCTATTCTCAGCCATTTTACCATAAATTACATACCATCTCTATCAAAAATATAACATTTGCTTATCCCAAAGTATCTCCAGAAGAATTGGCTGCATATCAAATAATGATCAAAAGATTACAATCATATGGTAATAGAAAAATCACATGACTCATCAAAGATAAAATATCTTTTATGCAAGATGCTTTTGAAGAAACCAAGAAACCCGCCCTGCCTGTGTTGAAAAATATTTCTTATACGTTTGAAAAATGAAAAGTATACGGTATTGTCTGACATAATGGTGCAGGTAAGACTACATTGATGACCTTACTTATGAATTATTTCCCCGAATATAAAGGTACTATAACATACAATACAACAAACCTCAAAAAAATAGATCCAGCTTCTTGTGTTGATCTCTTTAGCGTGATTATGCAAGATCCTTTTGTATTTTACTTTTTGTCTATCAAAGAAAATTTATTGTTAGGTGTCAATAAGCAGTATTCTGATGATGAGTTATTCGCTTATCTTGGTGAATTTGGTTTGGAACAAAAAGTGAGAAAAATGAGAAAATGATTGGATTCCAATATAGGATATGATAGTGATTTCTCTGGATGAGAAAAACAGATATTGGTGCTTATTAGAATTCTTTTACAAGATAAACCAATTCTTATTGTAGATGAAGGAACTGGACAGTTAGATGCTGAAAATGAAATGCGTATTATGGAAAAATTGTTACAGAAAAAAGAAGATAAAATTATTATATTTATCGCACATAGAATGTCTGTAATGAAGTATGTGGATACAATTTTGTGTATTGAGAAAGGGGAGATCACTGATACCTGAACACCAAAAGATCTTCTCTCTCGTCCATCATTGTATAAAAGTTTCTGGGAGTATCAAATAGGAGCATAAAAAAACCCCGACCGTATTTTGAGTCGAGGAAATCTTTTATAGAAATATTATCTTACTTCTTTGTCCATAATACGTATCTACAAGGGCTGCATTCCAACTCTTGATTTCAATTATTTCGTAATATGGGGTTTTCCCATCTGGCGCTTTTTGATTGAAGTGTTTCCAATGCAACCATTGAAATAATGTTTTCATTAGGTTTAAAGTCCAGGATTTTTTGTTTGTTTTTGTTTTCATACATTTAAATTTTATGTTAGTTGTTTTTATTATTTAGATAATTACTCTACCAGCTGGAGTTTTTTCAATTTTTCCTAATTTCATAAGCAGTGGTTCGATATCTTCTTCTACGGCTTTTTCGTTGATACCAAGTTGAATGGCGATGGTTTTGAGACCGAGAGGGCGATTGGCTTCACGAAGGATTTCTAAGTATCTTGCATGGAGGGGATTTGTCCCTCATTCTTCGATTTTGCTGTGTTCGAGAAATGCTTCTCGCAATGCTGGAGTTATTTCGAGGGATGTTTTGTTTGTAGTGATGACGAAGTCTCTGAGTTTTATACAGAAATTGTGAATTTCTCTAGGGACAGCATCGACTTTGGAGACCATCGCTTCGAGAACTGCGGGACTCGTTGTGATATGATATTGGGTGAGATATCTTTGGATAATTTTTTGTTTTTCCTTGGAATTGTATTCCATAAAATGAAAATGATACACAAAACGATTTTTGATCGGTTGTGAAAGGGATTCAGATTTTGTGGTTGCCCATATGAGGGTAAATGGATTGATAGGAATTCTTACATTTCCACCTTCTGGCATCACCATGTCTATGACAAAATCTTCCATAGCAATATAGAGCACTTCTTCGATATTTGGTCTCAATCTGTGTATTTCATCGATAAAGAGAAGATCTCCTGTTTCCAATGAATTGAGAATGGAAACTATTTCTGCTGGCTTACTAATCGCATATCCTGTTACGGTTTTGATATTTCCATTGGCTTGTTTGGCTATAATCCCTGCCATAGTGGTTTTACCAAATCCACTTGGTCCAGAAAACAACATATGTCCAATATGTCCTTCTCTCTTTTTGGCACTATCGATTGCTGTTTGAATGACGGTTTTGATGTCTTCTTGGCCGATAAATTCTTCAAAACTAATCGGTCTTGGTCCATGGTTGGCTGGGGCTTGACGTTCCGTATTGATTTTCTTAATTTCCATCGTCGATTGTATCTTAGGTAAATCGGACGGAAGATATTCCGTCCTTACCGGGTTTTATTTTTATCGGATGGCCCGTGATGCCATCCTTACCCGGTTTTATTTTTTATATTTTTCTTACTTTGTAGTAAATACTTGTTTCGTTGAGTTGTGTGATGCTATAACTATCTGCATTGATTCTTAATGTTCCTTCAAGGACATATTTATTGCTGACTACAAAGTTGACTGTTCCGATTTTGCTATTGGATGCAATATCGTATATGTCTCCATATCGAACAAAGTTTTTGTTAAAATAGGTTTCTGTAGAACTTTTAACAACTTTGTATGTAGTTCCCAAAAAGTTGATATATCCTATTTCAAAATTACCATTTTGGATCAGATTTGTATCTATAAATACATTTGCAGAAGCGAATCCTGTAGTAATAAATCAACTAGCATTTGTTCCTGTTTGATAAAGAACAGATCCAGAAACTGTATTAACTATAAGATTATCTACGTTACTACTATTTAAACTATTGATGAGTTGGTATTTGATTTTAAATCTATAGAGAAATAATGCAACTTCATATCTGGTAATTTGACTATCAAAGGTAATAGCATCAGCTGGTCCAACGATTCCCATATTAAGTGCTTTTTGATAATAACTGCTTCGTCGTGGATTGGTCGTTTCGTCTAGCTTTTTGCCTTCCAATAGTCTGATGAGTGCTGTAATAAATTGTCCTTTGGTAAGTGTCCCTTTTGGATTGAAAAGATTATTTCCTCCTGCGAGAGCTCACATTTGACATACATTCTGAATATTTGGAATTAGTCAACTATCTGTTTTTCAGAGATCTTTGAATACACATTCTGATGGAATTGTACTGTTTAACTTATCTTGAGAAAATTTGAATGTTTTTGCAAAAACATCGAATATCTTCGCAGCTTGTTCTCTAAGAATCATTTCAAATGGTTTATATCCTGCTATAGTATTGAAGTTTGTAAGTCCATTGTCATTCATCCATCTGATCGCTTCGAGGAGTTCTGGATCATTTTCTACACTAATAGAATTTGCGATTGCTGAGAATTTCTGAGCAAGCTCTGATTCTGTATCTTCAGCACCTGTTGCGGTAGTCCCTGTTAATCCAAGATTGAGAAGAACTTGTTGGCTTTTTACTTTGAGGCTTGCATCGTTTATAATGTTTTGAAATCTATAGAGATAGAGTGCTGTTTCATATCTTGAAATAGATTGTTCAAAACCACTATTTGCCAAACTTGTAAGTCCTAGAGCTTTTCCTTTGATGTAATATTCTGATCGTCGTGGATCTTTACTTTCATTGGAAACTTTCCCTTCAAACATTCTAATCAAAATAGTCATAGATTCTGGTCTGCTGAGGGTATTTTGTGGCATAAATAATCATTTATTTCATTTCATAAGTCCTCGCTGACATGCTTGTTTGATGTATCCACTAAGTTCTGGATTAAATAATTTCTCATCACTAAATGAACAGTTAGTGTTTTTTATACTTTCTGGGAATCCTAATGCTATATAGCTTTCCACCATCATTTTGGCAGCTTCTTCTCTGGTGAGATTATCGTACATTCTAAAATCTCCTGTACTTGCATATTTAGTTATTTTGTTGAAATAGAGTCGAGAGAGAGCATTCTGAAATTCAGATACTCAGCTTGTGCTTGTCCATGTTGGTATATGAGTAATCGTCCCTGTAACGATAGTCCCTGTTGCAGCAGCTCCTGTATGTAGTATTCCACTTCACACATTCCCTGTTGTAGTACTTCATGTAACTACAGCACCACTACTATCAACAATAGAAATTGTTCAGCTTGAATCTACAACAATTTGTAAATCGGCATAAATTTTAGAAACCGTTCCCATAGCGAGAATGGTAGTAGCCATCAAAATATATGCAATTGATTTATGAGACATAGAGAGCACGAGTAAGGATAAAATCTCTTCTACGATAGCGTTTATAAATACATTTTCAAGTCTAAGCTGGTTTCTTCTCATTTTACCTTTTATTTGTCCTTGACTTTTTGTCTTAAAAGGATATTTTTTCCCCCGTACAAAAACATAAAAATATATTACGTTATGGAAACGAAAAAAAGAAAAAGAATCCCACATGGATTCGTCACATCCAGTACTGCTAATTTAGCAGGTTATGACAATTATTTTGTTGATATTTATGATGAATTTGAACAAGAAGAACCTATTCCACTTCTTTCTGAGCCAGAGGTCTTTGATCTTCACGAAGTGCATTTAAATCAAGTTAATGATCAGATTTGTGGTTTACCATTTCATCGTGGTCGTGGTGATTTTATCCGTGATGTCAAAGCAGGACTTTTGAAAGTATCTTCAAACATTCATTCTGTTGGGGGTAGCTTTTTAGAGACCTTTTGTGTGGAAGCAAGTGTTCAAAATGTTCTTCAATCTTGTCATTAATTTTGTTGGATGTATTTTATTATGTAAAGCTGGAGCAGAATTTCTGCTCCAGTTCTTTTTTTGTTTGCAATTTTGCCTAGAAAATATAGATTGTAAGTAATTTTATTCCTATTTTTGTGCTATGAGCAAAAGAATCTTAACATGAATTCAACCTACAGATAGTCAATTCCATATTGGTAATTATTTTGGAGCGATAAAACCTCTTTTGGATTTATCTGAACAGTTTCCAGATGCTGAGATATTTCTCTTTTTGGCGATTATGCATACATTTACGAGACTTAGAGATGGAGATCAAATTAGAAAAAATACACTAAGTATGCTCAAACTCTATGCTGCTTGCGGAGCGGATCTTAGAAGATTTAATATCTATAATCCCGCAGATATTCCTGGACATGCTCAGCTCAATTGGGTACTTACCTGTACAACTATTATGGGAACTATGGAAAGAATGCATTCGTATAAAGAAGCTTTGGACAAAGGAAAAGCTGGTGAAATTAGCGTAGGTACATTCTGTTATCCAATATTGATGGCAGCTGATATTCTGCTGTATGATGCGGATATTGTGCCAGTTGGTAAAGATCAGAAACAACACGTAGAATATGCTAGAGATATTGCTCAAAAATTTAATAAAGTGTATGGTGATACCTTCAAGATCCCAGATGTCTATATCAAATCAGAAGTAGCTATCGTGCCAGGTATTGATGGACGTAAAATGTCCAAATCATACAATAATTATATCTGACTGTTGGATGATGAAAAAGCTATTCTCAAAAAAGTAAAACAAATCCCTACGGATACGAAGACTGTCGAAGAATCCAAAGATCCTGATACATGCAATGTGTACAATATGTGTAAATTATTCTTAACTCCTGAAGAAGATAAATCTCTTAGAGCCAGATATCAAGCTGGTGGCTTGAGTTACAAAGATGCTAAGGACTATTTGTATGAGAAAATTATGGCCTTTGTAGGACCTATTCAAACTCGTTATGCTGAAATTGATGAACAAGAAATCCTTGATCTCTTGACTCAAAATGGGAAAAAAGTTAATCTCATCGCTGAAGCCAAGATCAAAGAAGTCTACAAAAAAGTAGGATTTGCTTTGTAAATTTTACATTAATGTCATTCCCGCTTTGTCGCGAAGCTGCGGCGGGAATCTATCTTATATACATTGGATCCCCGCCGCAATTTCATTAAGCGGGGATGACACACTAATCTATCTTATGAAATACTTCTTTTTCAGATATCTTCACAACACCTAGTTTGTGGAGATATTTTGGTAATAGAGAATTTATCAAAAGACTGTAATGTCGTTTGTGAATTGGGAAATGTTTTCTAGCAATTCTCCATAATCAAGATGTACAATTGTTAGAAAAAAGATTGTAGTTTAAATGTCAGCTTTCTGCTTTGTTGCTGGATTTTACAATATCTAAAAATAGCTCTTTGGTATGATCTATACTTAGATGAATCGGATATTTATAAACTCTTTCATGTCTGAAAATTCTAAGATTGAGAATATCTCTCTCTGTACCTCGGATATATCTACTACGATATCCGAATGTAAGTCAATGAATGAGAGAGTATTGTTTGTGGAGTTTTATTTCTGCTTCCACGGAAAGGCATATTTTTTTACCATCAGAAAAGCTGAAACTTATTATGGTGTGGCCTATCATATTGTGTAAAGCGAACGGACAAATATACATATCGAGACCTATTATTTTGGTGATATCAATGGTTTCTGTGATTCGAGTTTGGATTTGATCACTATCTTCACTGGTTCGCAAAAAGTCTCTAAAATTTTCAAATGTATAGAGATCTCATTGTTTTGTTATATGACAGTGTTTTTGGTATGCTGGTTTGATCATTTGTGTATGTGGAAATAAATCTTGTTTTCTTGCTGTCTTTCTGTACCATAGTTGTACTATATTTACTTGATTTATATAAAAAAATGGCTCAAGAACAAGAGGTAGATTTGACAATCGTAGACGAAAAAGATCGAAGTGAAGCTGATCAAAAAATAGAACAAATCCAAAATATTTTCGCTGAAGAGTGACTCGCTGATGATCCAGCACTTATGGATGCATTACATCAAGCTGTCCACGCTTCTGTAAAAGGTGAAATTGTGGATGTAGATGTGGAGTAATTTCTAATTATTTAAAGTATTTCTTAATTTCCTTTTTTAATGTATCGGTTTGAGATTTGGAGCGTCTGATGGTTACTTTACATTCGACTTTCATTTTGAAAATATTTTGAAAAATTTCTGGATTAAAATCTTTGATATCTTTGATAGTATCAAAAAACACTTTAAAATACTGATTGATAACATCAGGAAAGAGTGCTTCTATCATGTATTCTCAGATGATATTGATGAAATATCCATCTTTGAGAAATTTTGTCTTATTATTACAAATGATTTCTATCCCTTGTGCTTTTACAATATTTGCAGCATGTTTGTCCATAACACTTTCATTTCCTACGAGCATATAGACTTTTTTGTTTTGCTGAGCCATATTTTTGAAGTTCGTCGTTTCTGTTTCTGGCATTCAGAGAATGTGATATACATGAGAATTGTACATATATAAATTTTCGTTATTTGCTCATTTTAGCGCAATTATACTTAATAACTCTGCTCGTACATTGTCTATATCGACCAACGATGATGCATAGAATACCTTTTGTTCTCAGTCTTTGAGATCCAATTTTAAGGTATTGTTTTCTATATATGTCTTCCTAACGTTGTTGTGGAGTTCAAATAAAGATAAAATCCAGGCTGTATGTAATTTTATTTTACCTTGCTCTTTGGTGACCATTTGATTTTCAAGGAGAGTATCGATTATTTTGTAAAAATTAGGAAGGGAAATCTTTTCCTTATGAGAAATATGCTTGTGGAGCTCTTGAATCGATAAATCTTGATGTTGAGCAAGCGTGAAAAATATCTTGTCATATAAGGGTTTACTGAAGAACATCTTTTTTCTCAAAAACTAAAATTCCACTACATATTTATTTAATGGAGTAGCATAAATCAATCATCCAGAAAATTTTCGTTAGACTTCAAATTTTCTCGGCGGTTGATATTATCAATTAATGATAATCTTTTATTTAAAATTATCAAATCTATTTACATTTAATATTAAATCATTAAATACGTAAATGTCAAATAAAAACAAAAATTAATTAAAAATAAAAAACAGTATGAAAACAAAACATGAAAAATCGTTTGAGCAAGATGTCCTGGAAAGATATTCTTGGAAAATATCTATGGAGAAATACCCAAAAGTAGTCAATAAAATTGGATTATATTCTGGATGTATATCCGCTATTGTCCTTTGTTTGGTTTGGTTCTTTTGGAAACCTAATTTGTCCTCCATGCCTTCTACTCTCCGTGCTTTTGCAGGTATTTGCTGTATTTCTGCGATGTTTGGTCTGTGTGTTATGGCGCTGAGCATACAATTTATCTCTAATTACTTTGTTAGTGATAAGTGGAGACAATCGTTTCTTGATACCATGTCACAAGATCAAAAGAGAGAAGTCGTTGCAGCAGCTATTACAGACCGAATTGAAAAATGTACAAAGTATCTTGTAGCGTCTGGAAAGTCTATTCAAAATGCTCACAAAGAAATTATCTCTTCGACAAAAGCTATTAAGGGGTATCAAGATGAGATTCGTAAATTACAAGAATTATCAGAAACTATTAAAACAAAAACATTATGAAAACGGAAAATGAAAAATCGTTTGAGCAACAAGCTCTCCAGGAGTATGCAAATAAACAACTTGATGAAAGATATGAAGGTATTGGATTTATTGTCGGTGTTATTGTTGCTATTTTATCAGCTATCGCCTTTGTCTTTTTTGTTTTAAACTGCAAAACTTGCTTGCATGATCAAGCAATGATAGCTTTCTGTGCAATAATTATTGCAGCAATGACAGGAATGTTTGGTTTTGGTTTTTTTGTGCTCTTTTCTTGGTCTTTTAGAAGAGATGAAAAACAAACTGAAAGAATTATTTCTTTATTATCTGTCGAAGCGACCAATAAGATTGTTTCCGATTATATTCAGAAAGAACTTACTTCTTCGCAAGACAATATTTCTTATTGTGAGGAAGAAATTCAAAAATCACAATTAGAGATAGAGGAGCTGAAAGAATCTATCGAACAAAGTAACCAAAGAATCGGTGAACTTCAAACAAGACCTAAGTAAAAACAAAAAAATCTTATGAAAGCATTTAAAATTCTTTTGATTATTATTCTTTTTGCTCTAGGATATTTTGTTCTCACTCCTAGTTGTGGGCTTGGTATTTTATTCGGACTATTGGTTCTTTCGCTTATATGCGCGCTGATATTTGGACTTATAGTATCTATACTTAATTGAAAAGAGGCGTTGGAATTCCAACGCCTCTTTCTGTGTGTTTAGTTTACTTTTTTCTCCGTTTTTTTCGGAAAGCATTCAATATTGCTGTGATTTCATTTTGCTGTTCGATTCCTTTCACCTCGAAGCAACAATTTTTTTTGAGTTCACCTACGATATCTTTGATTCGTAGTGGATTGTTGGTCTCTGCAATAAATACAATCAGATCTTTTCTTAATGGATTCCAATTTACATCGGGATTTCCCACATACTGTTCTGCAACGATATATCCGTCAGCAGTAATGATTCCCTTGATTTCATCTTGGGTTGCATGTGGTCTTGGCCAGGTAATAATAGCTACTTGTTTCATAAGCGTTAATTTTTATTTTTGTGTCTTATTGTTATATCTAAATACTAAATATTGTCAAGTCATTTTTATTTACGAAAAGAGACTGGAAATTTCCAGTCTCTTCTGTGTTAGTTTTCATTTTCATTTTCATTCAAAAAGAAATGATTTATTTCTATGGCAGCACTTTCTTTACAGGTGCTTACATAAATAGCTTTTTTAACTTTGTTCAAAGCAAATTTTCCACGTATAGTTGTCTCATCAGAATCTAAATCACCAACTAATGCATGTAATTCACTTATTGCTTTTGATAACAATACCTCATCTACAAATCTTAAAATAGGTATGTAGGTCGATAATGCACATAAGCTTTTTTGAAAAAAAGTTTTTTTCTTTTTGATAGCAAATATTAGAACTTCGCCTTTTTTGCTCGCAGCAAGCAACTCTTTCCATAAGCGATCTTCTTTTAAATGTCCATAAAGTAATTCTATGTCATCGTTTTTGAGAAGACTCGTTTCTTGGTGGATAATATAAAATTTATTATTCTCAAGTATCTCCAAGATTTTGTCCCTAACGTCATACGTGTCGGGAGTTATTACACAAAAAATTGATTTATCCATTTTTTTTATTATGTTTTTATTTTGCGATCTTGACAATATGTTTTTTCTATATATTTACAATACTTTTTTTGTTAAAATTTTCTGCACAAAGATATGCACTTGTCCAACATCGTTGAAGATTGAATCATCAGGTCTCTCCTGTGATATCTACGAGCTCTCCCAAAACAAATAGTCATGGGCATTTTTTGGATTCTCCGGATGGGAGTAATTCTGTGATAGGGATTCCTCAAACGGTTATTTTGGCTTCGGTTCGGGGGCGAAGTTGAGTGATAGGAAAAATTAGTTGATCTACCTTATCACCGAACTGAAGTTTGATCTTCTTAGTGACGGTGTTTGGGTTGATACTTATAGCTAGAGAATAGGTATTTATTGGCTTATCTTTGTTTTTTCCTTGTTTACGATAATCGCCAAGGGCGATGGTAGTATTGAAAATAGTTGGACCAGAAAATCCTCGGTGAGTAAACAAGAGAGGACCAGTATTTTCATAAATATTTTTGGATCCATCGAGGAGTGAAATAGTGGCTTCGCATGATGATCCAGAGAGAGGACTGACGTCTTTTCGTGTCTCTATACCACAGAGACCAGGATGAAGATCTGTGATGCTGTGACCAAATGATTGTGCAATGGATCGCCCAATATCACTTGCTCCAATTTGAGGAAACGATTTCCCTCCTGTTGCAAGTACTATATTTTTCGCTTCAAAACTTCCTTGATTCGTCTCGACCGTGAAAATATCTCCTGCTTTATGTACAGAAAGTACCTCATGTTTAGTCAGAATTGTGCTGTCTTTTTTGTATAAAAGTTGTGTAAAAAATTGTACAATATCTTTAGCTTTCCCACTTTTTAAGATAAGTCTCCCATTATTTTCTTCTACGGTTTCAATACCATGTATTTGGAGATAAGTTTCTATATTTTGATAAGAAAACTTCTTGAACATACTATGTAAACTCTCTTTTTTGGTTCCAAAATAATGTTCAGGAGAGACATTACTGTTTGAAAAATTACATCTTTCTCCTCAAGACATGAGAAGTTTGAGTCCAATGATATCACTTTGTTCTAACATGAGAACACTCTGATCATTTTCTAATTGACTTGCAAAAAAAAGTCCTGATGCGCCTGCTCATACAACTATGATATCATAAATCATGGACTTCCGGAAAAATTAAAATTTACTCATTTGCACGAAGAATTTTGAGAAGAGGAATATTGTCTGTCATGATAAATTTAACTCCTAATTTTCTCATTTTGTCATATTCTTTTTTTGTATTTATGGTATATACTACAAATTTTTTGTTCATATTTTTGGCTATTTCTACACTGTTTGGTTGAATATAGGACTGATCGAGAAGATAAAATTCATGAGGGAAATTATAAATCTGGTCTTTTTCATTGATATAATAGCCATCTCGTCCGGCTCTAATTTTTTTGTACGAACCGAGAATATAATTAGACATTCTATCGTAAGAAATAAAGACTACATTGTCTTCCATTCCTAATTTAATTACAGTATTTATGGCATCAAGTGTTTGTTTTTCTGCTTTTTCTGTATTGTATACCTTAATTTCTAAGAAATAATATTGAAATAATCATTTATTAGCTCTAAGAAATGTTTCTAATTCTACTGGTGTATCATTATTTTTGAAAGGACAGGTATCTTGAAGTTCTTTGAGTGTATATTCATTGATTTGTTTTTTTGTCTTAGAACAAATTGAGTTATTTACGGTTGGGCCGTGTGAGACTATATTCTGATCATCTTTGGTATAACTAACATCAAACTCTATCCCGTCTGCACCATCTTTTTGTGCCCTTACAAATGTGGATGGAGCATCTGAAATTCATGTCCCATATGGTCATCCTGCATGAGCAATTAAAATAGGATCTTTTTTTGCACCACTCGTTATTGATGGTGAGTGATATCCAGTGAAATCACTTACTCCCAATAATTTTTCTGCCTGAAATATTTTGAATGCATTGATATAATTATTAATGGGTTTGTCTTTGTTTACGTCTAATTTGTATGATTCACCATTTTGTTTTATAACAGCATATGCATTTCCTGCAAATTGGCAGTAGCGCACTCACCATTCTCTATTTTTTTGTCCATTAAATATATTGTTATAGAGTGCAGAAATGCTCACTTGACCGCTTCCTATTAGATATTTGATTGAATTAAAAATATCTGTGTGTTGAATGATATTATTATTGTAGGTTTCAGCTTTGATTCCTGGTCATATAATGGTTGCAAGAGCTCTAGATTGACTACTTGCTCATCGTTTTTGATATTCATCTTTGCCTACTGATTCCATCTTTCTATGGTCTCCGACAATGACAAGAACCCCATCTTTAAAGAAATCAGCTTGTCTTAATTTCTGATAAAATGCATAGATGCTCTTGTCCGTATAAGAAAAAGAATCGTCTTCAGTTGTTCCGTATGGAGTATTGTATGGTTTGTGTGATGATATCGTTTGTAATGCTACAAAATATGGTGTCTGGTTTGTCTTATATGTTTTGATAGTTTCTAATGTTTTGTTGTATAAATCCTGGTCAGGTGCTGCACCAAATACATATTTTTTTTTAGTTTTGAATGCTTCCTCTCCTATAATTGTTTTAAACAGCATTCCGGAGAGAAATGTGTTTTCATGTAAGAAATCTAATGAAACGCTACTAATAAATGTCGTTTGATAATCTAATTTATTGAAGAATTCTGGTAAAGGATCGGTCATGCTTGCATATTTATCATATGCTTGGCTATCTCACATTAAAGGATTTTCTCGAGGTTCTACCCCTTGAAGCACTCCAATATGTGCAGTTGCTGAAGTACATCCATTTGCTATAAAATTGGTAAATGTGACTCCATTGCTTTGAATTTTATCGAACAGAGGAAAATTGTCATATAAGCCACCAGCTCTTTTGGAATCTACGGTAGAGAATGATTCTGCAAACACAAGAATGACATTTAATTTTTTAGCTTTCCCATGTATATTTTTGAAATAGTCTTCATACTTTGTTGGGTTACTGGTTAATAATGAAACCTTAGAAAAAAAGTTTTCTTGAAGTGCCTCGATATTGAGTGTTAATATATTATTAACGAGATCTTTATTGTCATATTTTACAAAATTTACTATACTCATACACACTGCAATTCCAAAAAATCGGCTTGCTATCTTGATTTGCCATGTCTTGTTTTTGAGTTTTTTGAAATATCTTTGACTAATAATAAATGAAATCAGGCATAAAATAAAAAATCATCAAACAATTAACGACAAATAATCAGAGAAATCTCTTCCACTAGTGGTTGTTAAAAAACCATACAAATCAAAAATAGAGAGTCTGCTTTGAAAAAAGTAAATGGTTAGCATATCTATAAAAAACAAGAGAAGGATAATCATACTCATGGTATTCCCCATGGTTTTGATTACTTTGCTTTTTGAGTTGATATTTATAAATACGAGAAGCAGTACGGTTCCCAAGACGATCAGGTCATTCCCAAAAAATCATAAATATACGAGAATGGTATCTGACATCCCACTTTGTAGTTGTCCACCATATGTTAAATACACAATTATTTGTTTACAAAAAATAAGAATAAGCAATACTATCGCTATTGTTCTTCCGCTAAAGAAACTTGCTTTGATATGATGATGTAGACGTTTTCAGAATTTTTTCATAGATTAGTGTTTTTGTTGGTAATACCACTTTAAAAGTTTGTATATCGGTTTATTGAGGACGATATCATAGTTCCCCATATATTCTATTTTGCTCCCTCCCATCGATTCTTTGAATGCACTCACACTAGCAAGTTCATGTTCTGGAAATCATGTAGGAGCTCATCACATGGTATCATAGTGGGTAAATCCACGTTCTCTAGCCCAATTATATATTTTGAATTTAGCATATTGTTGGCCTCATGAATTTGTGTGATTTCTATCTGTGAAACTATACAGGCCAACAATAGTTTTGTCGTGATAGAGACAAATAGTTCATGAAAGAATATTCCCCTTATCTTTGGTAATAAATAGATTTCCTAAATCATGACTTTTAAGCTGAGTAATAAGTGTGTAATATTGTCATTTGGGTATTGTATTAAATCATTTCTTGCCTGCTGTTTCTTGTCGTTTTTGGTAGAATTCTTCGTAATCAGCTTCTCCTGCTTCTCTAAATTCTATGTCTTTTTTAATTCATTTTTTGATACGATCTCTGGATGATTCATTCATTTCCGAAAGGAGTTCTTCATTTGTCTTTGTGAAATCACAGATAATTCCACTTTCTGGCATATTCTCTCTAAATGCGAAGAGGAGATCGTGCTCAGTTTCTAAGTATTTACGAAGAAATATTCTGGATTCTCTTAGATTTGTTGCAAATTCTGGTTCTTTGAAATCATGAAGATCAAATCTTACGATTTCGTTGCTTACTCCCCATTGAAAAAAAAGATTTCTCCAAGAGTTTCAGAATTGTTGTTTGATGATATGTTTAGCTTCTGCTATTTTTTCTTGGTCTAAATCTATATTGATTCCCATAATTTGATATCGTTTGAATTTTATTCACAAGAGTGATTTGACTTTGATCGTACCAAAATAGTCTTTGCCAAAGAGTTTGACAGAGAATGTGGGTTTTTTGTAAATGTCTCTTTGTATCGTTTTTCGTATTTGGGACTGATATAAGGACATATATATGTGGGTCAGAGATTAGAGAGTTTGTCTATACCTGTCTAGATACATTTTTTTATCCTAAAAACAAGGAGATCTTTCTTAGATTCCCTTGTTTTTTTTGTATTTTGGGTTATGCAATAGGTGGTATTTGTGTTATTTGAATGTCGAGTTCTGGAGCAATTTCAAAACTAACTGATTGAGCTCTAGTGACTGACTTAATATCATTTGTCATTTTTGATAGGTATTCTCCTGTCTTTTCATCGCAAAGTATTTTGATCTCAGCGAGTTCTGTACCTAATCCGAGTTTATTTTCTGTTTTAAATCCTCTTGTTTTTTCAATCACTGAGAATAATTGATCTACGGTAGTTGTGATTCTGTCAATATTTTGTGAAATTGGATAGATATCTCCATTTGGAAAATCAGCTTGATGGATTGAAGTTCCATTATTTTCTGTTTGATAATGGGTTTGATATAATTCTTCTGTGATAAATGGAAGAATAGGCGCTATCATACGCAAAATTGCATATAATGATTGATATAATGTAAATTGTGCAGAATTTTTTTCTGCTGTTCCATTTTCATATTTATCAAATTTGTAAATTTTGTCTTTTACAATTTCTAAATAATGATCACAGAAATCATGCCAGAAAAACTTTTCAAATGCAATTCTTGCTAATCCAAATTCATATTCTGATAAATGTTTGGACATAGCTTCGCTTGTTTGATTCGCTTGATTGAACAATCGGAGATCAATAGGTGCTAATTGAGATTCATCGAGTGCTGTAGTGCGATCGAAATCAGCGAGATTCATAAAGACAAAGTTAGCTGCATTTCGAAGTTTAGTTACGAGTTTCTTTCCATTTTGGATTTCAGATTCTTCGAAAACTGCATTTTTTCCGAGAGATGCTGAACAGGTTCGATATCTGATTGCGTCAGCAGAGTGATCTCTGATCAAATCTGTAGGTTCTGCACCTCCATTATTTTTGGATTTACTGAGTTTTTCTCCTTTGGCAGCCAATACATGACCAGAAATCATAATATCTGATCGAGGTATAGTATTGTTGTGATAGATTGATTTTACTATCGTGTAGAATGCCCAAGTACGGATGATATCGTGGGCTTGTGGTCTCAAGCTCATAGGAAATATCTTGTCTTCCAAAGAGTCAGCTTCTCCTCGTTTGCTATTGATTTGTGGTGTAAGAGAAGAGGTTGCCCATGTATCTAAGACATCTGTCTCTGGGATAATATCTTCGTAGGTGTGACCTGCTGGAAGGGTATTTGGTCTGTCTGTGATAGGATTTACTGGCAGTTGATCTGCATCTGGCAAGATTGTTTCTCCCGTAATCTTAGAATATCGTACAGGAATAGGTATTCCGTAAAATCTTTGTCTAGAAACACATCGATCCCATTTCAAATTTTCTACCCATTCATCAAATCTCTTTTTCATATGATCTGGATACCAATTGATTTGATTTCCTGCTTCAGTGATTTGATTTTTGATAGGCAAGACAGCGATAAACCATTGAGCAACTGGGATAATTTCCATAGGTACACCGTCTCTTTCGTGAGTTCCTACATTATGTTTGATAGGCAATTCTTTGAGAATTTTCCCTTCTGATTTCAATTGTTCTACGAGGACTTTTCTAGCAGCTTTACATTTCAATCCATCGAGTGCTGGGACTCCTGTATTGATGAGTGTTCCTGCTTTATCGAGGATGATTTTTTCTGGTAATTCATATGTCTTTACCCAGTACATATCGGTTTCATCTCCATAGGTACAACACATTACAACTCCAGTTCCTTTATCGATTCCTACTTTTTCATCGCTCAACATAGGAACTTTGGTTCCAAGAGGAGTAATAACGTTTTTACCGATAAGGTGTTGATATCTAGGGTCTTCTTTGTTTACAAAAACAGCTACGCAGGCTGGCAAAAGTTCTGGTCTCGTAGTTGCAATAATGAGAGGACTTCCATCTTCCAAACTAAATTGGATATCATAGAATACTGATTCAAATTCTTTGTCTTCAACCTCAGCTTGAGCAACTCCTGTCTGACATTCTGTACATCGGAGAGCGGGAGCATTTTTTTTGTACATAGCTCATTTCTCATAGAGATCGAGGAATGATTTTTGTGATGTTTTTTGAACAGCTGGTGAAATCGTGGAATATTCGAGATTCCAGTCAGCGCTGATTCCTACTGATTTCCAGAGATCTTTGAATACTTCTCTGTAATGCTTAGTGACATCCAAACATTGAGCCACAAATTCTTGTCTTGGCATTTCAGATCCTTTTTTCCCTATTTCTTTTTCTACAAGTCTTTCTGTAGGTAGTCCGTTGTCGTCAAATCCGAACGGATAGAAGACATTATATCCAGACATTCTCTTGAATCTAGCAATTACTTCAGCTTGTGTGTATGAAAAAATATGTCCGATATGGATTTTCCCTGAAACGGTTGGAGGAGGAGTATCTATAGAATAAACCGGTTTATCACTTTCTTTATCAAAAGCATAAAACTGATGTTCTTCTCGGAAAGCTTGCCATTTGGCTTCTGATTCTAGATGGTTGTACTTGTTTGCCATAGGAATGAAGGTAAGTGCTAAAATTTAGCATAAAAAAAACCTCGATTTAGGAAATCAAGGAGATTGCGAATATGCGTTTCTCCCTTGCTTAGTTGACCACGACTGTGCAAGGATGTATATACATAGGTATTTTTGTAATATAAACTTGTCTACTATATATTGTTTTTGGTCAGAAAATGCAAGGGATTTCTATTACAACAAAAGCTCGGACAAAAAATCCGAGCTTTATCTTTGATATTTAATTAGTAGAGAATAATGGTTCTTATTAGAATACTAATTCCAAGTGTAATACTTCCAGTTCCTGATATAGATCCTAATTTAAATTTAGTTAGCTTGTTGGCTGCTGTAAGTCCATAACTTATCGTCATGAGTCCACGTGCTATGCACATAAATACAATTTTAATATTAAATGGTATTGTCCTCATTATAGCAAGGGA